>WJIR01000278.1 GCA_014730175.1 Candidatus Zixiibacteriota bacterium | reverse complement strand
TTTCGCCGCTTCCTGACGCTATGATTAAAATTTTAAACGATGGCGGATTGGTGGCGCATATCGAGAAACACGGCGATTTTAAACTGGATTAATACAGCGTCCGGGCTTGCCTGCCTTTGGCGTGGACACCCGTCCGCGTTTACACGGAGGGACGCGTTTTTGTCGCGTCCCCTGGTCACGACGGAGCGTGACCTTCCCGGCTCATTGTCGGATTTCTCCATTCGGCTGTCGCCGAAATCTTCGGGCTGCATGACATCGGATGTATATTAAATAATATGAATATCAGTAAAAATCCCGAAGTGGGAATAATCGGCACCATAAATTTCGACCGTGTGATCGGCGACGGATTCGAATATGAAGACCTTGGGGGGATTATGTATAATATCCTGGGGATTCATTATCTCAGCCGGGGACAGATAAATATAAAGCCGGTGGTCAATTACGGATTCGATATCGAGGAAAGGATAGATCGGTATCTACAGGGAAAACCTAATATCGACCGAGATGGATTTTACCGTCAAAAGAGCAAGAATCCTCGAACGATATTAAAAGATGTTGGCAGGGAAGGCAAAGAGGAAATTCTCAAATATCGGGTGTCGCAGTTATCTTACAGAAAGATAAGCAGATTGATCGATTGCGACATGATTTTGCTCAACTTTATTTCCGGCAGGGATATAAAACCGAAGACGGTCAGGAAACTTCGAGGGCATTACGACGGTATTATATATACTGATATACACAGTTTCGTCCTGGGAATTAACCCGGATGGAAGCAGGTATTATAGAAGTCCCGAACGGTGGCAAGAAGTTGTGGAATCCTCGAATATCGTGCAGATGAATTTGAAAGAAGCGATAACATTATTGGAAATCGATAAAGAACCCGGGCAGTTGGTATCGGCTGAGATCGATGAGATCGGGTGGAAGTTTTTGGAATTGGGTCCGAAAATGGTGGCGCTTACCGAAGGAAGTGAAGGCGCAAGGGCGTTTTGGCGAGGCCGGCATAAGAAAGAAAGTTTTTCAGTTAAACCTGATGTTGAAGGGGATGCTGAAGGTTCGCAGGAGGCGACCGGATGCGGCGATATGTTGACATCGGCGTTCATTGTTTCCATATTTGCCGGTTACGATCTCAAGGGAGGATTGGAGTTCGCCGTAAATATGGCTACCCAAAAATATCATCATCCCGGACTCTCCGGAGTGGCAAGTCTCATGGAAGAGGGACGAGAAATTCGGTCGGTTAGTATAAACGATATTGACATTTTTCCGCAATAATGCTACATTACAGAGAACCTTTAACCAGGAGGTGTTTATGCCGGATGATGAGAAGAAAAAACCTGATACTTCTGAACAGGAGGGAGAGGTTGAAAAGGTTAAGACCGACAAGATCAAACACGAAAGGTTAGCCGAAGAGGAAAGGAGGATTGCGGAAAGGAAAGAAAAATTCCGCGAATTCGCCAAGGATAAGATGCGCCGCGACAACAAGGGGATTATGCGTAAACGGAAAGACAAGTTTCTCGGTGGAACCAGAGGTCGCCGCGGCGGCTGATCGGCTATCTGCTGACTGAAACCGGAGTACTGTTTGAACCAGGTATCTAAGGAGATAAAAAAGGAAGCAAAAGGGCTTCGCGAGAAAATTAATTATCACAATTATCGATATTATGTTCTTGATAAACCGGAGATAACTGATGCGGAATATGACCGGTTATTTGACCGCCTGGTTCAGTTAGAGACAAAATATCCTGAGCTTAAAACCAAAGACAGCCCCACTCAAAAGGTCGGTGGGGCTGTTTTGGATTCATTCCGCAGCGTTCAGCATCGCCTGCCGATGTTATCGCTCAACAAGGCGAACACCGAGCAGGAGTTCTTTGACTTTCATCGCAGGATATTAGAATTATCAAGGACGCAAGAGTCTGAAATCAAGTACACAACCGAGCCGAAATACGACGGTCTGGCTGTGGAATTGATATACGAAGAAGGCATTTTAACTATGGGATTGACCCGCGGCGACGGCGCCACCGGAGAAGATGTTACCGAAAACCTGCGGACGATTCGTTCGGTCCCCCTTCGATTAAGAAGCGAAAAATCTATACCGCCGCTGATAGAGGTAAGGGGAGAAGTCTTACTTGCTAAGGAGGATTTCGAGAAGTTGAACATAATGCGGCTGGATAAAGGGGATGAAGTTTTCGCCAATCCACGGAATGCAGCCGCCGGTGCGGTGCGTCAATTGAATTCGAGGATAACCGCATCCCGTCCGCTGGATTTTATCGCCTATGGTTCGGGTGTTGTAGAAGGGTATGAGGTAAAAACTCAATCCGAACTGATTGAATGGCTTAAAGATTTGGGCTTTAAGACGCCTGATCTTTTCGCCTTATGTTCTACCCCCGATGAGGTTACGCAGCGATATAACAGGATTTTGGAGCAAAGGGACGGCTATAAATTCGAAATCGATGGCGTAGTTATAAAGATGGATGATCTGGAGCTGAGGAAGACGGTCGGGCAGTTATCCCGTAGTCCGCGCTGGGCTGTTGCCTGGAAATTCCCTCCAAGTCAGGAGCAGACTGAAGTTAAGGACATATTCGTGAGTGTGGGGCGCACCGGAGCGTTGACACCGGTGGCGATCTTGAGACCGGTCCGTGTGAGCGGTGTTACCGTTGGTCGGGCGACATTACACAACGAAGACGAGTTGAAAAAGAAAGATGTCCGTATCGGGGATACGGTTATCGTACAGCGGGCAGGGGATGTTATACCGGAAGTGGTTAAGGT
>WJIR01000277.1 GCA_014730175.1 Candidatus Zixiibacteriota bacterium | reverse complement strand
CCCTTCTCCCATTTCCCGATCACATCGGGAGGAGAAGGGGTCAGGGGATGAGGGGGTTTATCGTGGCGCCAGATTGCCGCACAAGAAATTGACTTTGCTGTCGGGTGGGGGCACCCGACAGCACTTGATAATGATAATCCCCGAAGGACAAGCCTTCGGCTACAGATTTTAGCTGGAAGCAGTCAGGTCAGGCGATCCTACCGCACTTTGAATGGTGTCGGGTTTCTCCATTCGGCTGTCGCCGAATTCCGGAACCCGACCTACTTCGCTGTTGCCGAATTCCGGAACCGGACCTACTTCGCTCGCGTGGGATATGGATTTTTTCGCTGCGCTTATAAAGAAAGCTAATCCTCCACATAGACTGTAGTGCCGTTGGCGCTGACCATCAGCATACTATCGCCCACGGTTTCGTAATCAAGATCAATGCCGACTATGGCATTAGCGCCCATCGCCTTAGCTTGCTCGGACATCTCCTCCAATGCGATTTTCTTCGCCTTGATCAGTTCCTTTTCATAAGCCGCTGAACGACCTCCCACAATATCGGTTATACGAGCGAAGAAATCTCTGAAAACGTTAGCGCCCAGGATCGCATCCCCGTTGACGATGCCGAAGTATTTGCCGATTGTTTTACCCTCAATATTGGGTGTGGTGGTTAGAATCATATTTCCTCCTGAATTCTATACTCTTAATGGGAAGTAATGATTATATTATGTAAGTTCGAACAATACCTATTCTTGAAACGTTACAAATTAAATTGAGTTACGCAAAAATGAAAGCAATTTTAACGAAAACAGTATATTCGACTCGCCGATAATTATATCATAGTAATGACTAATAGCAGATCTGATTTACACATAGAAGGAATGGATTGCGCCGATTGCGCATCGAGGCTGGAGCGCGAACTATCATCTTTGCAGGGTGTTAACGCTGCAAAGGTCGATTTTGTCTCCGGCAAAGCAAGCATCGAATACGATTCCGAGGCGGTTGAGTTAGCGGCAATAGAAAAAGCTATCCGGAAATCCGGATTCGATTCTGCGGTAAGCGATAACCAGACCTTTGAATTCCGCGTAGAAGGCATGGATTGCTCCGAAGAAGGCAAGGTAATCGAGAAAGCGCTTAAAAAGCTCCCGAATACCGGCAATATCCATTTCGATTATCTCAACCAGGTAGTTAAGGTAAAGTCATCAGCTAATTATAAGGATTTAATCGATGTGATAAAGTCAACCGGATTTGAACCCGAACCGGTGACGCCGAGCAAATCCGAACCGACGAAAAAGAAAAGCAATCCGCTGCCAACTATTATCTCGGGCATTCTCGCCCTTTCAGGTATCCTGTTAACGAACTTAGGCGCGCCGGAATATGTCTATATACCGATTCTGACGGTCGCTATCGTCATGGGGGGATATCGTATCGCAAGAAAAGGTATCGGAGCGGCATCGCGGTTATCGCTGGATATGAATTTCCTGATGACGATCGCGGTTATCGGCGCTATCGCTATCGGGGAATGGAGCGAGGGGGCGATGGTGATCTTCCTTTTCTCCCTATCTCATTACCTGGAAGGAAAGAGCATGGAACGCGCCCGCAATGCTATCTCCAGGCTGATGACCTTGACTCCCAAAACAACCTCGGTTATCCGGGACGGAATCGTGGACTCGGTTCCGGTTGAGGAAGTCAGTACCGATAGCATTATTATTGTTAAACCGGGTGAATCGGTGCCGCTGGATGGGGTGGTGGTTGAGGGAACCTCCGATCTAAACCAGGCGCCCATTACCGGTGAGTCAGTACCGGTTATGAAAGACGAGGGGGACGAGGTTTTTGCGGGTAGTATTAACGGTAACGGCGTGCTGAAGGTAAGAACTATCAGACCATATAAGGACTCCACGGTTTCCCGCATAATCCATCTTGTGGAAGAAGCCCAATCACGTCGTGCGCCGGTTCAGCTCTTCGTGGATAAATTCGCCAAATATTATACGCCGATAGTTGTTATTAGCGCTGTGCTTATAGCCGCAATACCGCCGCTGTTTTTTGATACTGTTTTTAGCGAATGGTTTTACCGAGCATTGGTATTGCTGGTTATCGCCTGCCCTTGCGCTCTGGTTATATCAACTCCGGTGGCGTTCGTATCCGGATTGACTGCCGCCGCAAGAAACGGGATTCTTATCAAAGGGGGATCATACCTGGAGCGTGCGGCAAAAATCGATACCTTCGCTTTCGATAAAACCGGTACCATTACCTATGGTAAGCCGAAACTGGTTGATATAATCAGTCTGAGTAATGCTGGTGAAAAAGAGATTCTGTCTGTCGCTGCTTCGCTGGAGAGGAACTCCGAACATCCTTTGGCTCGTGCTATTGTGGACAGGGCGGAAGAAGGTGATGCCAAATTCCAAGACGTTCGGGAATTTTCTGCCATCCCTGGTATGGGAGTAAAGGGAACCATAGACGGCACCCGCTATTACCTTGCTAACCATACGTTCTTTGAGAAGAACGGTTTATGTGACGGCAGCGTTCACGATAAATTAAGCGAAATGGAACATAGCAGTCAAACCGTTATTTTACTGGGTGCCGAAGATAAACTGCTCGGTTTGCTCTCCGTTACTGATATGATCAGGACGGAATCGGGAAGAGCCATCGCCGGTTTGAAAAAACTGGGAATTAAGGAAACTCTCATGGTTTCCGGTGACAACCATCGTACTACCGAAGCTGTCAGTAAAGCAATAGGAAGCGACAGCTTTTATTCCGAATTGATGCCGGAGCACAAAATGGAGCTTATTCGCAACCGGATAAGGAACGGTTCAAAAGTAGCGATGATTGGGGACGGAATCAATGACGCTCCGGCGCTGGCGGCTGCCGATATCGGTATATCGATGGGAATCGGCGGGACCGATGTTGCTCTTGAGACTGCCGATATCGCCGTGGTGGGGGACGATCTCGACAATCTGCCGATATTGATCAGGTTAGCCCGTAAAACTCTGGGGATAATCAAGCAGAATATCACCCTGGCGCTGGGAATCAAAGCTGTATTCGTGATACTAACTCTGTTGGGACAGGCGACCTTATGGATGGCGGTTTTTGCCGACATGGGCGCATCGCTTATTGTTACCTCAAATTCCCTCAGAATACTTAAAAGCAGATACAGAGATTAGAATTCAAATTCCATCCCGACTAACCGGGTTGCAAAAACGCCATTCCACAGACTGGCTAATTTATTCGCATCAACATAATTAATAATCGTTTTTGAACCGTAATTTGTCAGTTTTCGATGAGATCCTTTGCGTAGATGGACCAATGAGCTTGTATAATCGTCTTGATAACCTCTTTTCCGTATTGAGATTACTAAAAAAGGCATTCCGGAGATTATACTAATACAGTATTTTCTTGACTTATTTTGGATTCCTCATAAATTAAGGAAAGGGATTGTATTTACACAATCCAGTATTTACTTCTACCGTTCAATTAAGTCATTAAAAATTTAACAAATAGATAGTAACTTCGTTTTCACATCTTGGAGGATACGATGAAGTGGATTTCTACAGTCTTAATAGCAATATTCTTAACCGCCGCTCAATCTGCATGGGGGCAAAATCTGTTATGGGATGCAACTTATGGCGGAGAGTATACTGATAGATGCAATAGTATTCGGGCAACCGACGATGGTGGTTTTATAATAGCGGGATTAACATTCTCCTATAGTCAGAATCCCGGAGTCGAAGCTGATGCCTGGTTGCTAAGACTTGATAGCGATGGTAATATAATCTGGTCGCGAACCTATGGAGGAGCGGATGATGACCGTGTATATTATGTCGAGCAAACCGATGATGGGGGATTCATTGCTCTTGGAAGATCATTTTCATTTGATAATAGCGCTGATCTCTATTTAATAAAAACCGATTTAAACGGCGATCTTCAATGGAGCAGGAATTATGGAGGCGACAGAGGTGAAGCAGGCCGCCATATTGAACAGGTTTCCGACGGCGGATATCTACTTTCCGGTTACACCCATTCATTCGGCGAAGGCGATCATGACAGTTATCATGTAAGAGTTGACAGCATCGGGAATGTGATTTGGGAACGAGCTTATGATAGAAGCCAGTTACCGCATCCCTTTGGTGATTATGGGCAGTGTGCGGCGGAAACCGAGGATGGCGGTTTTATTATTGCCTCGGTAACTTCTTCGGATTCCACCAGTCGGGATTTCTGGATTATCAGAACCGACGCTAACGGAGATACTTTATGGACGAAAGTTTACGGGGGTTATGCTGAGGAGGAAAGTAAAGTAGTTGAGATTTTACCTGATGACACTTATATGTTTGCAGGAAGAACCAGCTCATTCGGAAACGAAGATGGAGACGCCTGGTTATTAATTACCGATATTAACGGGGATACTCTATGGACGAAAACCTACGGACAGTGGGGAGTTTATGATATGGCGTATTGGGCGGAGACCACCATGGACGGCGGCATGATCTTGAGCGGTCAATCCGTATATGCAGGAAATGAGAATCGCGATTATTACCTGGTGAAAACCGATGAGGACGGGAATTTGGAATGGTCGCAGAATTACGGTGGAAGCGGAGAAGACGGGGGATTCAAGGTAACGGAGGTGGCAGATGGTTACGTAATGTGCGGTTACACCAATTCTTTTGGAGCCGGTGAGGACGATGTTTACATAATAAAGGTCGGTAGAAAACTATTCAGCATCTCGGTTGTTCCGCAGAACAGTTTTACGACTGTGGAACCGGGCGGAGATATTCCATACTTGGGCAGCGTATTTAATAATAGCCACAATCAGCAACAGACAAAGGTTTGGGTAAACCTGGAATTACCTGATGATTCTTATTACCCATTATTTCAGCCCTTTAACGTATCCATTATCGGAAATGGCAGTATCAACTACAACACCGACCTTCATGTTCCGTTGTTTGCCCCCATAGGTGACTATAAATATATCGCCTACTGCGGCGAATATCCGGAAATCATAGATTCCGCGTATTTCGATTTCACCGTCGTAGGCTCAACTAAAGACCGCAATAAGTCGCATCCAATGGACTGGAGTGCAACCAATTGGAAAACGAATAATGATAAAGGTAATTTGGATATAGAAAAGATTAGCGAATCACGCGCTTATTGTTCTCCGAATCCGTTCAACAATACAACCGTAATTAATTACTTTCTACCGTACTCCTCTCAGGTGACTGTAAGTTTCTACGATATTCTCGGTCGAGAGGTCTATTCAATACCCGAGAGCAAGGGGGTCATCGGTTGGAATTCCATAGAATGGAATCCGCATAAGCTGGCATCAGGAACCTACTTTTACAGAATCGATCTGGACGCGGACGTAATTACGGGTAAAGCAGTTCTACTAAAATAAGCTCCGGAAATCCTACAGGGCTGAAGTCCATGGTGAGACCGGGACTTAAGTCCGCGGAGTGTATTCATCACATTTGTATCTACATTAAATTATTGACTTTATAGATTTGTTTTTATAGGCTTGGAGATGTATGTTCCGTTCCCGAGCTTCGGGAACGGATATATAATTTCCAATCGTCGAATTCATAAAGTTGAATTTCCATGAAGATTCTCTATCTAAATTACTCAGCCGATATACTTCAAAAAATGCGGATAGAAGATGTTGCACGTGGCATTCAAGCCCGGGGGCATCAGGTAATCGTAGAACACATGCATCCAAGAATCGCTTCCATAATCAGGGATGCTGAGAAGAAAAAGAAGGATGCTTACGTCTCCACCAAACCGGGATTCAGCAGCAAACTCCCTGACAATCGATGGCTGCTGGTCACGGTGGGGGAAATAAAGAGATTTCTGGGAAATCTTTATTATCTCACCAAAGAGTTTACACTGATCCGAAAGCATAAACCGGATTTTATTCTGACCCGACTGATGCCGATGTGGTCTATCTTCCTTTCGAGTTTTATTTTAAGACAGAAGATGGTTCTGGACACGGATGGTCCCTTAAGAGAGATGTTTTCATACGAAGTGATTAACATCCCTCGATTTTACCTGAAACTTGAAAAGTTTTTCATCAGAAAATCTAAAGCGATCAGCGTGATATCCACCAAAATGAAGGAATTCTATGCATCTTTCGGAGGAGATCCGAATCGTATCTTTATTTCGCCGAACGGGATAAACGGCAATGAGTTCAAGCCGGACTTGGACGCTTCGGAAGTAAAAGATAAGTATGACCTTCATGATAAGACCATTATCGGTTTCATGGGAAACCTGGCTCCCTGGCATGGGCTTCCGGGCTTACTAAATCAGTTTCCAACTTTAGCTGCAAAATACAGTGATCTGGTTTTACTACTGGTCGGTTTTCAACTGGATTGGGGTAATCTACCGACATCGATCAACAAGGAGTTATTAAGGTTTAAAGACCGGGTAATCTGCACCGGGCGGATCCCTTTTCAGTCGATGCCGTATCATCTCAAAGCGATAGATATATTCATTCTCCCCTATCCCCATATGGATTTCTTTTATTTCTCTCCGGTAAAGCTCTTCGAATCGATGGGGGTCGGATGCGCCGATGTTGCTGCCGGTATCGGGCAGATCTCGGAGGTCATTGAGGACGGCAAAGACGGATTGCTTTTTCCCGCCGGCGACTACGAAACTATGCGCCGCAAAATCGAAGTCTTAATCCGGAATCCGGGGATGAGGCGAGAATTAGGGGAGGCGGCAGCCGAGAAAATTCATAATCATTATCTCTGGAAACAAACCACCAAGGGGATGATCGATGCCTATTATTATGCTTACGGGGAAGCAAAGGAGTAGATTCGAAACGATCGATTTTGGTAACAATTTTAATGGTGTAACATAGAGATGATTAAGGCTTTTTCCTCATACAATTCTCGGCGAAAAATATTGACACAGCTTGATTACTTTCTTATGCTAAAAGCTAAGGAGTGAATATGAAATTAGCATCCCTTTTGGATCCGGAATTAATTGAAGTCGATTTAAAAGCTACACTGCTGACAGGCGTTATCAGCAGTTTGTTGGATTTGGTTGCTGAGAAGCAACCTAATTTCGACAAGAAAGAAGTTCTTAATGCTGTACTTGAAAGAGAAACCTTAGCTTCCACCGGAATCGGGAAAGGATTCGCCATCCCCCATGCCCGCACCGACGAAGTCGACGAGTTGGTTGTATCGATCGGAATTCTGCAACAGGGATTAAAGGTGAAATCGCCCGACAGGCAGCCAATAAATATTTTTATCCTGATCCTCACTCCCTTGAGCGCCCCCAGCCATTATCTTCAGACGCTCTCCGCCGTATCTCGTTTTGCGAAGATGCCGGATTCCCGAAAAAAGTTGATGAATGCCGAAGACGCGAATGGGGTGGTTGATATTTTTTTCGATGCTAATATTGAGATAGCAAAAAACCTACTTGTTGCCGATATACTTTCCGAAGATTTCGTCACCATTCGTCCCGATGCTACCCTGAAGGATGCCGCTAACCTGTTTTTCAAGTACCGTATCTCCGGCTTGCCGGTGGTTGGCGAGGGAGGATATCTCCATGGCGAGATCACCGATACCGATCTGTTGAAATTCGCCATGCCGAATTACCAAACTTATCTGGCGAATGTAGCCGAGCTTCCGGAAACCGAACCGCTTGATGAGTTATTGCGGGAGGAGGATAAAATCGCGGTAAAAAAGGTGATGACCTCGCCAATGGCGTCGGTTGACCCGGAAAGTTCGATTACCGAGGTTGTGGCATTGATGCTTTTCAAAGGAGCCAGACGAGTTGCGGTTGTGGAGGACGGGAGGCTGATCGGTATTATAAGTGCGCGCGACATCATTGATAAAATAGTCCGGGGATGAATCTTAACCGCAAACTGAAAAGGCTGCTTAACGGGGCGGTCATATCCGGCGGCGCCGAGTTAACCAAAGAAGCCGCAGCCGCCAAAGCAACCTCAGCTATATGGACATTTCCGGGGATCCTATTATCTGCCATCGTTATCGCCTGGGGAGCCGAATCCGCTCAATTTTTGGTATCACAGGGATTCGCATTAACGATTCTGGCGTTGATTCAAACCCTTCCGGAATTCGCGATAGAAGGGGTAATCGCCTATCGTGCCGGTCAATATCCATCCGTTGAGAATATCGGTTTGATGACGGCTAATTTCACCGGCGCTCTGCGATTGCTGGTCGGGTTGGGCTGGCCGCTCATTTACTTCGTCAGTTTTATCTTTAATTTCAAAAGGCATTCTCGAGGATTCGCTGCGCCTATAGTGCTTGCCGAGGGACATTCGATAGAGTTAATGGGGCTTTTTGTGCCGACCCTCTATGCTTTCTACATCGTTTTCAAGGGAACGCTGCATCTACTGGATTCAGCTATACTTTTTGTGTTATACGGAGTTTATATCGCTATCCTGTTGAAAATGCCTCCCGAGGAGGAAGAGAAAATCAAGGAAGTGGAACCTATCCCGCGCTATATCCTGTCACGCAAAAGATATATGAGAAATACCATGGTATGGACCTGCTTTCTATTAGGCGGAGCCGGCATCATTACTATAGCGGAACCGTTTCTGGACAGCATGCTGGGATTGTCGATTACGCTTGGAGTGTCGACGTTTGTTTTTGTTCAATGGGTGGCGCCGTTCCTGTCTGAATTCCCGGAAAAAATATCAGCATTTTACTGGGCGAAAACGGTTCATAAAGCTCCTATGTCGCTTATGAACATGATTTCTTCGTGTATCGCTGAGTTAACATTGCTGATCGGTATGATACCGATTGTCTATTGCATATCGAGAGGGGGTATTTATACCATTGAATTCGACTATCTGCATAGAATCGAAATCCTCATGACAGCAATGCAGGCATTTCTGGGATTTTTAATCCTCGCTAATATGAAATTCACATGGTACGAAGCGTTAGCGCTCTTCCTGTTATGGTTTGCCCAGTTCATATTCCCGGAATTGCGTGAGGAAATTCTCTGGGTCTACGGCTTTTATATAACTATCGAAATTGTACTGAATGCTTCCAAGCAGCGTCGTATTATGGCTTTTAAGCATTTCAGGGATGTATGGCGTTCAAACATCAGGCCGAAATCCTAACCGGGAGTTGAAGGATATACGGGATTAAGACCATTTTGCAAAGCCGCTATGGTGTTTATTAGCCCGGATTATTCATAAATTTTTCACTCGGTAGCGGAAGCCTTGCGCTTCCGGCTTTTTACTTGACTCCAAATTGCAGACTGTAAATTGTTTATTGCTGTAAAATCCCCGAAGGACAATACTTCGGCTACGGTTTACTGGCTTTCGTAAATTGTACGGGTTAAAAGGAAACCGATGCTCTAACCGTAACCTTCAGGTCATCATCATCCTCGTCAATCGGCTTGGCGAAATCGATTCGCATACTCTCCCAGAATCCCAGACCGACGCCTAAATTGGTGTGAAAGTCCTCATCCCTGAATGCATCATCGCCATAGGCCGCTTTGCCGACATCATAGAAAATGATTCCGTCGAAAAAGTCGGTGAAGTTGACCACATATTCGACATTTGCCAGCAGCATACGATTTCCGCCAAACTCTTTGTAGTCAAATCCTCTCAGTGTTCCTATGCCGCCGATGAAAAACTGCTTGAACAACGGTAGAACATCCTCGGAATACCCTCCCACCAACCGCATGTTCAGATGCTGTCTGTAGCTGAGGGGCTGGAGTCGCTGCAGATTTACCCACCAGCGGTCATATTCAAAGTCCCCACCCAGTCCGCCGCCGGCATGTTCCCACTCGAGATGCGCAAACCACCCGTATTCCGGCATACGTTCTCGCTTGCGTGTATCAAGCTCATAGCTAAAAACCAAACTGCGCAACTCTCCATCGAAACTATCCAGATAGGGACTGCCTGAAGGGACGAATGAATAATTATCCCGGAAATCCTTATCCCCTCCGAATAATGACCAGTTGGTGTTCTTATTCAGTAATTCGTAGTCATCCATAAGATACTTTACCTGGAATCGCTGAATGTATCCCAGCCACTGTTCGGCGAACATACTTATACCTTCGCGCTGATAGATATCCTTGAAATCCTCTCTCAAGAAGAATGCGGCCAATGAGTTCTCCTCGTCGCCGATAATCCAGCGGTCGGAGTTGTCGAACGACCTGTAGAAGCTCCCCCCAAAGAACGCGGCATAATAATCGAAGAACTGCTGTTCGAAACCGAAACGGTAATGCCATCGCTTCAGAGCGAAAGCATAACCTCCTCCCATCTTTAGGTGGGGGAGCGCATAGGAGCGATCAATAAACTCCGTTTCCGCGCCTAAATCCAATCCCGTCACACGGTTATATCGCCCGAGTATATTGAATTCCATACTTTTTTCTTCATCTATATGCAGTTTGGGGATTTCGGGATGTAGGTCCACGGAGAAAGGTCTGCCTGCTATATCAGCTCCTTCATTGGTGATAATCTCTCCGGTAACGGCGACCACATCCCCGCCGACGATTGCGGTGGAGTCCAGAAATACATCACCAAAAACGGAGACCACATCGCCTTTAACCTTCCCGTAAACCTCAACATCACCCATAATGGAGATGGCTGAGCCTTCGATTATATCATCGGTATCGACAATTACGATACCGGAGAATAACCAGGCATCATTTTCGGATTTTGTGTACTGGATGTTGGAGGATCCATTGATATAGCGGCTTAAATACGACCTGATATCCATTCGCCAGGGCGAGTCAGCCGTTTTCTCAATCGTTACCGCTTCCAGTTTATCCCGGGAGACTTCATTCCCGTCGATAACCAATCCATCTTCAGTGATACTCACTCTCTCATTTACTTTTATCCCGCCAATGTACGATTCCAGTTCTTCCGGATCAGCGCTGAAATTCTCGGTTTCCCCCAGCTCATTTTCGATAACTACTCCGAATTGGTCAGAGTCGATTATGATCTTAATCCTGGAAATCTCTTGGTCGGTGTATGCAGAGGCGGATTTCCCCCCGATTATGCACACACTTATCACTATAACTAACAATACATAATACTGTCTATTCATACAGTATACTCCTCTCCTGAAAATTGAAGCATCTTCAAAATATACGGAGAATCGAAAATATTGATTCATAGAAACTTTTCCCATAAAAAAATGATTATAATCTGATTAGGAAGTGTCTTATACTAAGGAGCGTCGATTAATTCGGAGATTATCCTTTTTAGGCGAATATAGCCGGAATTAAATATGATACGGAAGGAGTGGTTTTAGATGATCGGAAAGGAAATTGTCAATATTAAAGATTATGAATCGATTGTGGGCGCGGAGACTGTACAGCGAGTATTAGACAAAGCGGAGCCGCTACGGGATTTGCATATTACTCACATTAATTCAACTTATTACGGCGGCGGCGTAGCCGAGGTACTGTCCTCTTTTGTAATATTGATGAACAGCGTGGGAATAAAGACGGGATGGAGGGTTTTGCAAGGCTCTCCGGATTATTTCGGTATCACAAAAAAGATTCATAACGCACTGCAGGGTAGCGACATTAATCTCAGTGATAGGAAGAAAGAGATTTATGAATCGACTGTACTCGAGAACTCTATCCGGAATCATCTGGATCATGACATCGTAATTATCCACGATCCGCAGCCTCTGCCGATGATCAACCATTATCGGAAAAGGGGTCCATGGATATGGAGATGCCATATCGACCTAACCGATCCCAACCGCGAATTATGGAATTATCTCACCCGCTTTGTTGAAAAATATGATGCCGTGATCCTCTCTCTGGAGGAATACAAGAAGGACCTGGAAACACCTCAGTTGTTCTTCCCGCCAGCAATCAATCCCTTTTCCATAAAAAACAAGGATTTGAGCGAACAGGAAATTGACGACAGGATGGAACACTATAAAATCCCCACCGACCTTCCGATCATTACCCAGATATCTCGATTCGATAAATGGAAAGATCCTGAAGGCGTTATCGAAGCATATAAGCTGATAAAAAAGGAAGTCGATTGCACACTGGTTTTGCTGGGTAATGTGGCTACCGATGATCCCGAGGGAGACAAAGTTTATAAATCATTGCTTGATGAGTGCGACGATAGGTTGCTCATTCTCAGCCATCAGGATACTGCGCTGGTTAATGCCTTGCAGAGAAGGGCGGCGGTGGTTATTCAGAAATCGAAGCGGGAGGGCTTCGGACTGACGGTAACCGAGGCGATGTGGAAGGGTAAACCGGTAGTCGGCGGAAATGTAGGGGGAATCAAGTATCAAATACAGGACGGTGAAAACGGTTTCCTGGTCAACTCAGTTGAAGAAACAGCCGAACGCGTTGTTCAATTATTGAGGGACAAAGACTTGTGTAGTGAAATGGGAAAAAAGGCGAAGGAGACCGTGAAGAGCAATTTCCTGTTGATTCACCTTCTTGAACATCACCTTGACCTGATCAATTCATTCGAAAGCAGCTTTAAGATCAGAAATAAGCATGATGTCGGTCAACATCAGGAGTAGGTGTCAATATTAACAGCTTAAGTAACCCGGATAATCCATAAAAAAACATAATTTGGTAACCGAGGGCTTGCCCGCCTCAGGCCTACTTACGCTTATTTTGAGATACAAAAGACTTGATTAGTATACGGTAGAGGTGCTACATTTTCAGGTTAAGATGAAAACCATTATTAATAAGCTTAGATAATTTTGCAGGTAAAAATCGTTGCTGATAATATCGGTAAGAGTTTTAATGGGCATTGCATATTCAAGGACCTCAGTTTCGTTGTTGAGTATCAGGAAGGTTTGATAATAAGTGGCGCCAACGGTTCCGGGAAGTCGACACTAATAAAAATCCTCTGTGGATTGCTCTCGCCCACCAAAGGAAGAATCGAATACCATATTGACAATGAAAAAGTGATAAAGGAGCAGCGGCGCAGCTTTATCGGACTGGTGTCCCCGGAGATTCAGCTGTATGACGAATTGACGGCGCTGGAGAATATCCAGTTTTTTTCAAAACTGATGGGACTATATTATACAACATCGGGCGCTAAAAACCTGTTACAGGAGTTTGGATTGAGAGGGAGAGGTTATGACAGGTTACATTCCTTTTCTTCCGGGATGAAACAGCGTTTTAAGTATATAATCGGATTATTGAAGGAGCCCCCAATACTTTTTCTTGACGAACCTTTATCCAATCTGGACAAACAGGGGCAATTAATTGTAGATAAAGTTTGTCATCGGCAATTGGAACAGGGAATTTTGGTTATCGCCACTAATGATGATAGAGATCTGAAATATGGTGAAAAGCATATCAGGCTTCACGGCGGCAGCAGCCGCGGTGATACATAAAGATATAGTTTCGGAATTCAGAACAAGATACGCATTTAATGCGCTTATCATGTTTTCCTTGGTTACACTAACGGTTGTCAGTATAGCAATCGGGAGATTCAATCTTACGGCAGACCTTTCGGCAGCTTTTCTGTGGGTGATGGTTTTCTTCTCGGCGGTTTCCGGATTGAGCCAGTCATTCGTGAAGGAAGAAGAAACGAGAACTATAATATCCCTTCAATTGTATGCCGAACCATTAACCATTTTTGCGGGTAAGTTGATTTTTAACTGTATACTCATGTTGTTTTTGGAATCGATTTTTATTCCGTTATATTTTATATTGTTGCCAGTTAATTGCGGGAACTTAATCTTGTTTTTATTAGTAATAGTTCTTGGTACGATTGGGTTGGTGGGAACCACGACCATAATCGCAGCCATTGTTGCCAAATCTTCAATGAAAGGCGCCTTATTCGCGGTGCTTTCATTCCCGATTTTATTGCCGTTATTGGTGGCGGCAATCGGTGCGACAGAAACTTCCTTTTCCGGTGGATCATTTGGCGCTGCTTCCAATGATTTGAAGCTGCTGATTTCATATCCGGTTATTATGATAGTTGCATCGACGTTCTTATTTGAATATATATGGAATGAATAGAGTCTGTAAATGCCGTATATTATGAAATATATCTTACTTATTTTTATGTCCGCAGTTATTATAGCCGCCTGGATAGTTGAACCGCCGCAAAGTCAGTTGGGTTCGGTTTCCCGGATATTTTATTTTCATGTACCGGCTGCTTTGATTTCGGTTTTGGCTTTTGGATTTGCTCTGTACAATTCGATAGCTTATCTGAAGACTAATGAGATAAAGTACGATTTTCGTTCGGCGTCGTCAGTGGAGCTGGGATTGATGTTCTGCATTCTGGCGACGGTTTCTGGAGCGGTTTTCGCCAAAGCCGCCTGGGGAGCATATTGGAACTGGGATCCCCGCCAAACATCGATATTTATCCTGATTTTAATATACGGCGCTTATTTGGCGTTGCGTTCAGCGCTGGACAATGAGGAACGCCGCGCATCGCTTTCAGCAGTTTATGCCATTCTGGCGTTTGTAACCGTTCCCTTTTTGGTTTTTATAGTTCCGAGGATTTATCCTTCGCTTCACCCGGAGGACACTATTGTGGGTTCCGGCGGAGAGATGCAGCTTACGGGAATGGTGGCGGTGATTTTCTGGATATCGATGGTCTGTTTTGCTATAATGTTTTACTGGTTGTATTCGCTTCAATCGAGAATCGAGTTGATTGTTCGAAAAAGGTTAAAGGAAATCTGATATGGATGGTAACTATATCGCTATGATTGTGGTTCTTATTGTGTGGCTGGGGATATTTTTCTATATTTTTCGGTTGGATAAAAAGGTCGAGAATTTTTCTGATAAACCTTAAACTGTTTTAAGGCGGAAGTCTTATGGTAAAGAAAGTTAGAATAATAGTCGCAGTTATTTTGATAGCTGTGTTCGGATATATTGCCTGGACATCATTCGGCGAGCAGATGACGCCTTATGTCGATTTCGCGCAGGCGCGACAATCCCACAAGACGGTGCAGGTCATCGGGCAGCTTGTCAATGGCCACTCGGAGATTGATCCGTCCACCGGTGAATTGAAGTTCACTCTCCGCGAGGAGAACACTCAGGATATACTAAACGTCATTTATACGGGTGGACCTAAGCCGGGTAATTTTGAACAGGCGGATAAAATCGTCGCAATCGGACGGTATGAAAACGGTGTTTTTGTATCAAATCAACTACTGGTTAAATGTCCATCAAAGTATCAGGGGATGGATTATGAAGAAGGGCACGGTGACGGAGTTTAATGTTAGGAAATATCTTACTTTATATAGCTTTTGGCGCATCGATCGTATCGATAATATCATATCTATACAATTATAAAACCGAATCCGGGAATCTAATTTTCGCTCGGGTGTTTTATTCAATATTCGCATCGGCGGCAGTAGCGGCAACGATATACCTTCTGGTTTTATTCTTAACTAATCAGTTTGAATATCGTTACGTTTTTGCATACAGCAGTTTGGACCTTCCCACTCATTTCAAGATATCCGCTTTATGGGGCGGTCAGGAGGGTACATTCATGCTATGGTTGTTCTTCGCCGTGCTTTTAGGTATTTGGGTAATGTTCAGATCAGGCAGGGATGAGTCTTTGATAATGCCGATATTTATCATGGCTCAGATGTTCCTGTTTTTCCTGATGTTTGTGCAAAGTCCTTTCGCTAAAATGGCAGGAGTGCCTCCCGACGGCCGTGGTTTGAATCCGCTGCTTCAGAATTTCTGGATGGTTATTCATCCGCCCATAGTTTTCGTGGGTTACGCTTCGCTGTCGATTCCTTTCGCATTTGCAGTCGCCGCGATGATAAAAAACAGATATGACAACTGGGTGCGGTTAACCATGCCCTGGGTCGGCTTTTCGGCGGCGGTGCTATTTCTGGGGATATTCCTCGGCGGATACTGGGCTTATGAGACTTTGGGCTGGGGAGGTTACTGGGCTTGGGATCCGGTGGAGAATTCCTCATTGGTCCCCTGGTTGTTTTCGGTTGCATTGCTTCACGGTATGCTTATAGAACGTTCACGCGGTTCCATGCGCAAAAGCAACCTGTTCTTAACATCGGCAGCGTATGTAATGGTCTTGTACGGCACTTTCTTAACACGCTCCGGTGTGCTTGCAGATTTCTCCGTTCATTCGTTCGTTGATCTGGGTCTGAACAACTGGCTGCTGGGATCGTTAGGATTTTACGGAATCGCATCGCTGGGGCTGTTAACATTCCGCTCCAGAAATATCCCATCCTCCCCGACATCAACATCGAATTTCTCTCTCGACTTTTTTATATTTGTTACCCTGCTGTTCCTTGTATTATCGGGAGTAATTGTTTTGCTGGGGACGTCAGCGCCTATTATAACCGGTTTTATGGGCAACGCTTCGGCAATGAGAATGGCGTATTATATCAACACTCATTTGCCATTGGCGATATTTATGACCATAGCTATGAGCCTTTTCCCATTTGCGATATGGAAGTTCAAGGGTAGTTCAGAAGTCAAGAAGCGTGCGTTACAGACAATGATACTTCCAATTCTGTCGGTTGTAATCGGATTAATCGCAGGCGCTGACTTTTTGCATTTGATTTTACTATTCACATCCACCGCCGCTTTGGGGTCCAATGCTATCCTTTTTTATGATAGAGCGAAAGCAAATTTCCTCAGTACCGCCGGTATGGTAACACATATCGGGTTAGCCGTAATGATTATAGGAGTTATCGGTTCATCGGGTTACTCCATCACAAGACAGATTTTCGCAACCGAAACCACGCGGGGCGAGGCTTTCGGAAGGGATTTCCTCCTGAAGGATGTGGAGCAGATCAAAAGAGGCCAAAAGCGGATAGATATGGCTGTTAAAAGGGATGATACTAATTTCACCGCAAAAATGTATTTCACCGACTCCGAAGGCGGACAGGTGAGGACGCCGTATATCAAGAAATATCTGTTGTATGACCTTTACATATCGCCGGGGCAGTTGGAGGAACCGGAGAGATTGCCTCCGATAATGTTCGCCAAAAACGAGATTAAAGAGGTAGGTGAATATGAAGTAGAGTTTTTGGAGTTCAATTCCCGGATGGATGAATCCGTGGAGGGGGGAATATCGGTGGCGGCAATGGTGAAAATTATTACCGATGACAGTTCGTATGTTGTCAATCCGTTGATAATCAGCGGTGTAAATGGGTTTGAATCGAAGCCGGCTATCACGGAATTCGGCGGCGTAATTAACATAGCGGGGATAAATGCGGAGCAGGGGAAGATCTCGCTGCTGTTCGAGGGATTCGGCAGCAAGGATCATCCGCAGGCATCGGAGACGTTATATTTTCAGGTATCTACAAAGCCGCTGATAAATCTGGTCTGGTTAGGGGCGGTTATGATGGTAGTCGGTACATTTTTATCGTTCGGAAGGAGAGCGAAAGCTGCAAGAAAAGGGAATGACGGACTATAATTGTCCTCTTTATATTGGATTGGATATAGGTTCGGTATCGGTCAATGCCGTAGTGTTGAACGATAACTACGAGTTTCAGTTCGACAAATATGTTCGTATTCAAGGACGTCCCCTGAAAACAGTTCGTAACATCCTGCTGGAGATTGCCGACTCATTCTCTCCTAAGATGATTCGGACACTGGCTGTAACGGGTTCCGGCGCGGGGTTGGTGGTCAGAAATTTCGGCGGATGCAAAGTTAACGAAGTAATCGCTCAGGCTCAGGGGATATTACACTATTATCCCGAAGTGCGAACCATCATAGAGATGGGGGGTGAGGATAGCAAGTTAATTATCCTTAAAAACGGCGCTCTCACT
>WJIR01000276.1 GCA_014730175.1 Candidatus Zixiibacteriota bacterium | reverse complement strand
CGAGATGTCCACAATTCGACCCACCTATTCGATTTATTCCGAAATGGTGGGTCAAATAGATTATACTTCGGAGGTTACTTCTGCCTAAAGCGTGTGATTGGTTACTACTTTTTGTTGACACTGGCGACCCACCCTACATTTTCAAATCGCTTGCGGCGAATCCACCCTCTCCCTCGTCAGGGAGAGGGGAATAAGGATTAACACCCTCACCTGCTTAACAGGAGAGGGAATGAGGTAAGAACAAAATAATTACGTTTAATAAAATATATCCACTCAGTTCCCCTTCTCCCACTCAGTGGGAGAAGGGGGCAGGGGATGAGGGGATTTATCGGGATACAAACATGCTTATCTCTTCGCATTCGGCTATGAGCTAAGCATGCGACGGGTCGGTGTCGGGTGGGGCCACCCGACGCCACGCGTATTAATACATCTCGGTGCCGCAGACACTTGTAAGCCTCTGGCTTATTCTTGTCTGCGTTAAGTTCGTATCGCGCCTGTGGTACAATCCCGATGGAATCGGGGACAGCACACTTGCTAAGCCTACGCGATGAATGAAAAATCCGATACTTTTTTACAACGCACCGTGGTCAGCTCTCCAACTTCAGCGCGAGAATACTCGAAAGCAATTATTGATTATTCTATCACAATCTGATGATTTCGGTTGAATAATCGTCGGCGGGAAAGCACTGTTGCCAATGAAGTGGAAATCGACGAACCCGCAATCAGCATATAAACTACGATTATCTGGATTTTTACCGCTTCGATCGGCGATGCCCCCGCCAATATCATCCCGGTCATTGCGCCCGGCAACTGAACTATCCCTACGATTTTGAGAAAGTTTAACATCGGTATCATACCGGCTTTAATCGCTTGTCTGAGATAAAAACCGGATGCTTCATTGGAAGTTGCCCCGAAACTTAACGCCAATTCTACTTTAGCTCTGTTCCCTTTCAAATCCTGGTAAAACCTTTCCAAAGATAATGCGCATGCTGTCATTGAATTCCCCACGACCATACCGCCCAAAGGGATGATATACTTGGGATCGGTCGAAATTATATCCAGCGCTATCATCAGTCCTATTGAAAAGTAAGCTCCGCATAGGATCGACACGGTTCCCAACCAGAAGGCGTTTGGTATCGCCTGCGCTCTGTCCCTCACTATTTTCCCTCCGATTAAAGCCATCACGAAGATAACCCCCATAAATAATACCAGGTTATCTACGGAGAAAATGTATTCGAGAATAAAACCGACCAGTAATAGCTGGGCGAAGGAGCGAAAGGTGCCCAGAAATAACTCACCCTCAATGCCCAACTTGAGACAACGTGATATTATAATGGAAACTACGACCAGAATTAACGCCGCAAACACCGGCACGAAACCGGCAAGGAAATCAACTACCATTTTGCCTGTGAGAAATAATGAACTGTTTTACCGAATCGGTAATCGGATTATTTATCACGTTCTCCTTTTTATCCAATTGTTCCAGTCTGCCATCTATTATAATCCCTATCCTATCAGCAAGAAGCACAGCTTCTGCGAAACTATGGGTTACGATAACGAAACTAACGCCTTTACCATGGAGCCTATTTATTACGGCGTGGATTCCGGCTGAGGCGGAGGGATCCAGCGCGGAGGTAGGCTCATCCAGCAGCATCAATTCAGGTTTGATAGAAAAGCCCATGGCGAGATTCAAACGTTGCTTCTCCCCTCCGGACAACTGCTCCGCCGGTTTATCAGCCAGATGTTTTATTCCGACTACGTTAAGGCAGCTCATGAAATCGCCGTCCCCAACGCCGGAACCTGCAGAGAGCTTAAAACTATGCGCCCAATTAACATTTTCGAGAACGGTTCCGTCTACAACCACCGGCGTTTGTGGCAGCAATACTATCTTGCGCCGTATTTGCGGATAGGAATGCCCGTCAATCGCCTCCCCATGATATTTTATATCACCGCTTCGAGGTGTTTCCAGCAAGTTGATAAATCTCAGGAGAGTGGTTTTACCTCCACCGGAAGGTCCCAAAAGGACTATTTTATCCGATGGATAGATAGCCATCGAAACATCTTCTATCTTGCGCCCCGATACATTTTTCAATTCGATAATCGGTTCCATCGATATCAGAGCCCGGTTGTCGCTCTATTTTTTATACCCATCAAAGAGATGCCTTCTTTCACGGTGAAAATAAAACCGGTTAACATCATGGGAAGAAAGGTTACTACATATAGTAAAACCGAAAAACTTAAAGCCTGCGTTTTGTCAACTCCGAACAGCGATAGCCCTAATACGCACGCCAGATGAAATGTGCCTACGTTTCCGGGGGTAACCACAATAACGACCGCCAGGCTATTAACCACCACCAGAACATAAGCCGCCCAGGGACCCATCGTAAAACCGAACGCCAAAAACATCAAGTAGATTATAATCCCATTTATCGCCCAGCTCAATAGCGAAAGAAACGAAACCATTGTTATGTGCCGTGAACTCCTAAGCATTGTCAGAGCTGCGATAAAGGAGTTATAACTTTTGGAGATCCTCCGGGCGATTTGTCGGGGTATCTTTTTTTCGAACAGTTTGCTCAGTAATGCAATTTGACGATGATTTACAATCACCAGCACCAGCAGGACCACAGCGCCGATGACGGCTATTCCCACACCCAGCTTCCACTCAATCAACCAGGCAGGTAGCTTCACCATAAATGAGATACCCACCATCAATCCGAAAAGACATAAACCATCGAATAAGACCTCCAGAGCCGCACCTGTGATGAAAGAAGTCTTAGTAATCTCATACTTGCGGGAGAATAAATATGCTCGAACCACCTGTCCGGAAAGCGCCGGTAAAGCCGCATTGGCAAAACTTCCAATGGAATAATAGGAAAATATAGAAGCACCCGTGATCCTCTTAATAGGGTTTAGGATAACGCGCAGTCTCTGGCTTCTGACGAACAAATTCGCCAATCCAAACAGAACCACAGGTATGAGGATAAAAAAGTTAATCCTTTGGAGGATCTCGCCTAATTGATTAAAATCATAATCATAAAAGCTGATAATTAGAAGGGCTATACCTACAATAACAGGTATATATTTTTTTATCTTCAAATCTCCCTACCTCGCCTTAAAATCCTGAAATATGTATGAATTAGGGCGCCAAGTCAACTAAATTTATGTATTAAATTACGCCGACCGATTCCTGCCTTACCCAGCCTTTAACCCCATTTTCAAGCTGTATACGCCAGTACCCTTCGCGCAATTCTTCCAGTTGGAATTCCAGTCCCTCGTGAGCGGTGAATTGAAGCGGGAAATCGCTGCCCGGCCCGGTGTGAACATCAGCTTGTTTGGCTATGAGAACTCCCGCTTTGAAGTGAACATCAGCCCTTATCTGCTGATAACTTATGAATCCCGAAACAACCACTAAAATCAGAAGAATGGTCAAAACATACCAGACTATGCTGTCTCTCCATTTAAACCAGATTATACCCGCAATGAACAAACATGTTAACCAGATAAGCGATGAAGCCGCCAGTAATCCGGTATTAAGATCAAAAAGGTTTACAATCGAATTAACCGCTTTAACAAAAAAAGGTTTCTCAGGTTTTTCTATCTTATCTATTGTAAACTGCCTGGCGTACTCCAAATTGATACGGGCATCCTCATCCGATGGATTCAATTGTAACGCTCGATTGAAATTAAGAATCGCCTTGCCCAGCGAACCGGCCTTGAAATAGGCACACCCCAGATTGTAATAAAGCTCCTGGTAGCGGTATCCTTTTTCCAGCAAACCGGAGAACGTTTCAGTAGCGTCAAGATAGTTGCCGTTATCATACTGCTCTATACCTTCCTTAAACTCCTCCTTGATTTTGTCGGCTATCGCTATTGAAGTTAAGATCAAAGCAGCCATTACAGAGACTAAAAGTATTTTGAATACGTTCTCTCTCATTTTTTAAATGACTTTTCCAGTTCCATGATATTATCTTGAACGCGTTCTACAAACTGCTCGGACTGATTGTCGGTATCTTCGATCGATGCAAATCGATAAAAATCACAAGTCCGCAAAATCTCCAACGATTCTTTTATGGTTGACTCCGGCACTTTTCCATTTAACGATTCTTTGAGAGTATCTGTGGTCAAACCGGAAGCGGAAACACTCAGCTTATCAGCTATGTATCCGGTTAAAGCTTTACTTATCGCCTGATAGAACTGACGTTGGTCATCGCCGTTTAAATATTCACGCGCTGATTTCAAAACCTTGTTAGCGACCGCCTTCGCCCTCTTGCTCCTGGCATAAGCTATATCGCCCTCCATTTTATCCTTCCGCTTACGCAATGCAAGAACACCGAAAACCGCGAAGATAGGCAACGCCTGAAGAACCCAGAATACCGGACTGTTATAGTAAACCACCCGGGATTGCTTAACGCTAAGGTCGGTCTTAAGATATCGTAAGTCCTTAACCGATGTGCCGATATCCTGGATGGCTGAAGGAAGCCCGTTTTCGGATTCCGCAACACTTGATGGATTCACCTTGAAACTGTATGATTTAGACTCCATTCTGATGTATTTTTCCTTATCCGGATCAAAATAAGAAAATCTCACCGGGGATAACTCGAATGTACCGGGTGATTTCGGTATCAGCACTTCCTCGAATACTCTGGTCCCGCCCAATCTGTAATTGTTTTTGTTTATGTTCTCCGACGCATTCGACGGATACGAACGAAACTCGGGAGGGACATTCAATTCCGGTCTGTCAACCGCTTTGATATTACCGCTGCCTGTTATAGTGATGGTGTAATTAATAGGCTCATTGACTTCTACTTCCACCACATCCGGCGCAGCCCGGAGGCTGAATTGCCCCACTGCCCCCGTGAAATTCGCCGGCTTGTTTTCCACAGGTAATGGTTTAACGTCAAGTTTCAATCTGTTTGAATACAATACTTCAGGCTGTGAAGGTTTTCTTCGATTGAAAAAGGCATCAAACGGATCCCTGCCGAAAAATGTGGAGAACTCATCAGGCATTATGGTTAACTTGAACGGATCGATTTCTTTCTCGCCCGGCGATGTGGGGAAAAGCGCGGTTTTTATTTCCACGACATAATAACGAGTGCCGTCAATATGCTCATAATATTTCTTCTGTGGCGGAAGGTCTTCAATCCAGAATCCATCAAAGCTGGGCTTCTCCAACTCCGGATTGCCCCTGATACGAATTGCCTGATAGAACTTGAAGGTTAGTATTACCTGCTCATTGACATAAGCTTTCCGCTTGTTTAATTCCGCCGTGATAAAAAGCTTGTCATTGGCGGATTTGGGTTTTTTGGTCCGCGTACTCCTCTGCGGTGACTTGGTGGCAGTCTTTCCCTTTTGTCCGGTGTCAACCACCCGAATATTTATCGGATCGGATTTATATTCCCGCCCCTGCACTCTCACTGAAAATGGCGGTATCACGAAATTACCAGTATCATACGGAGCTATCACATACGTATACGTTACCGAAGATGATATCTCACCGTTTATGAAATTGTAGCTTTGACTGCTGCCGGAGGAATAAATTTCAAATTCCTTTATCTCCGGCATCTCAGGATTGGAGATGGAGCGAGCATCCGCGTTTACATTGAGTGTCAGAGTTACCTGATCATCAAAACTGACCACATTTTTATCTACGCGTGCGTCTATTGACACAGCGCCGTAAACCTGCCCACTAAATAGCAGCGCCATAATCAAAGTACAGGCAGAAAACATGTTCCTGTATGTAATCATCACCAATCCTTCTCCACTTTTCTCGGTTTGCCGAAATATCTCTGAATCTGTTTCTGCACTTCCTTTTCGTCATCCTGCAATGCGTTTAAAATTCTTAAAGCGTCCTCTTTGGTCATCTTATCTTGCTGCGGTTGCTGAGGTTGCTGTTGCTTTTGCTGTTCTTGCTGATTCTGCTGTTCCTGCTTTTGTTCCTCACTTTGCTGTTGCTCTTGCTTTTGCTCCTGTGGCTCTTGCTGCTGCTGTTGTTCTTCTTGATTCTGATTTTGCTCTTGTTGTTGCTTTTTATCCTGATTCTGCTGCTGCTTTTGCTGGTCTTCCTTCTCCTGATTCTGTTGTTGTTGCTGCTGTTGTTGTTCCTGTCTTTTCTGCAAAGTAACCTCAAGGTTATGCTTCGCTTCCATATCATCGGGATTCAATTGTAAGCTCTTAATATATGCCTGCTTGGCTTGTTCATATTGACCGGCTTGATAAAGACTGTTTCCGAGATTATAAAAACTCCTTTGGCTAAGCTCCGGGCTCTCAGCTATTCCGGCTCTTGAATACTCTTTGGCGGCTTCTTCGGGCGATCCCAGACGGTAATAGGCATTGCCGAGGTTGTAATTTATCCGATTGTCTTCCGGTTTTTCGATTGATGCGTTCTTATATTCCTCAACCGCTTCGGCATACTTCTCATTTTTATATAGTTTATTCCCGTCTCTCTCATCGGCTAAGCAATACGTCGTTAAAAACACTAAAATCAATAATACCGAGATCGAAATCCTGCCTATATTAGCTGCCATTCCTGCGCCTCCTTTCAGGTATAAGAAACTCAACTGTTAGGAGAATAATCCCTGCTAACAACGGCCATTGGAATCTATCCTCATAAACTGTCATCAGCCTGCCCTCGAATTCCTCCTTTTCCATTCCGGCGATATCCCTGTATACCAGGTCAAGTTCATTACCGCCGGGTGTTGCATGGAAGTATTTTCCTTCGGTAATACGGGAGATCTCCTGCAATGTTCTCTCATCGAGTTTGCTGACTACGATATTCCCTTCCCGGTCTTTCTTGTACCCGATAAGGTTGCCATACTGGTCTCTCATCGGGATAGGTTCGCCATCGGGATTCCCGATTCCGATAGTATAGATTATGATTCCCTTTTCCGCTGCTCTTTCGGCTGCCGCCAGCGGATCCCCCTGATGATTTTCACCGTCGGTTATTATAATTAATACCTTCTGCTGCTTTCCTTCCTCCTTATAAGCTTTAGTCGCCGTATTGATCGCCTTTTCCAGATCGGTTCCTTCCACCGGAATCAGGTTAGCTGACAATATATCCAGAAATAGTTTAGCTGCGGAGTAATCTATGGTCAATGGGCATTGCACGAACGCATCGCCGGCGAAAGCGACGATACCGACTCTATCCCCTTCAAGCTTCTCATCGATCAGCGTGGAGATTTCATACTTCGCCCGTGTTAACCGGTTGGGAGGTCGATTATTATCCTCGGCTAACATCGATTTTGACGTATCTACCGCAATTATAATATCAATACCTTCGCGTTTCACCATAACAGTATGTGTGCCGATTTGCGGGCCTGCTAATGCTACCACGAAGAAGAAACAGGCGAGAATCACGAAAAACATTTTCACCTTTCGAGCAGAATTACTGACCGAAGAAGTCAACTTGCCGAAAAGACCCTCATCTCCGAACTCCCTTACACGCTTTTTCCAGACAGCCCCGCTCAGCTTCAAAAAAATTAAAAGCATCGGTATCAGCAACAAAGCATAAAAATACATATCTTCGGAAAAACGCATTTACGGTACCCTCCTGAAAACTGTTCGGGAAAGTAATATCTCCAATAGCAATAACATGAATCCGGCAAGCAGAAAATATCTGAAGAGCTCCGAATACATCGTGTATTCTGTCACTTCCACCTTTGTTTTTTCCATCTCGCTTATTTCCGAATAAATCTGGTCCAATCCTTCCGTATTTTTCGCACGGAAATACTTCCCGCCGGTAGCCGCTGCCACTTCTCTAAGTGTTTCTTCATCTATCTGGTTTTCCTGCATTACATATCGCCTTCCGAAAACCGGATCATCAACCGGATACCGCGCCTGCCCGGGCTTTCCGGCGCCGATAGTATAAATTTTTATATTCAAAGCTTCCGCTGCTCGAGCTGCTGTTAACGGTTCAACTTCTCCGGCATTGTTGACACCGTCGGTCAGCAATATTATAACTTTGCTCTTCGCCTGGGATTCCTTTAGACGATTCACACAATTCGCAATCGCCAGACCGATTGCGGTACCATCCTCAATCATCCCGAATTCCACTTCGTCAAGGTAATTAAGCAGCACATCATAATCGATCGTAAGCGGACACTGTGTAAATGATTGCCGTGAAAAAACCACCAATCCAATCCTGTCCGAGGTCCTCCCTCCCACGAAATCCCGAATCACCTGCTTGGCGGCATGCAGCCTGTTGTGCGGTTTGAAATCCTCGGCTTTCATCGATGATGAGATATCCAAAGCCAGCATAATATCGATTCCCTCGGAATTTATTTCCCTTGAAATCGCTCCGGATTGCGGACGAGCGGCGGCAATAACAAGCAACGCCAGAGCCAGTATATGCATTATCGGGGTAAGGATTTTCAGACGGCTTTTCAAACTCGGTTTTATCCCTGCTAAAATTCCTACATTAGAATAAGTCATCCATGGATTACTCTCTTTGCTCCGGTACATCCTTAAATAGATGTAGAGCGGAATTAATAATAGCAGTAATAATATATATGGTGACTCGAATCTTATATTCATTTCTTTACTTCTTCGAGCTCTCCGGTTTGCTGGGTTATACCCCTTTCAGGTTTCGTGCTGAGAACTAAATCCTCGACATATTTAAACCACTTTTGGCCAATCGAGATTGATGATGGATATTTGGCGAATTTTACCAAATCAGCATATTCCAGAAAATCAATAAATTCATCGTTTAATCCCGCCGGTTTTATCCGGTTATACGCTTCCCTTATCTCGAATGTGGTCTGCTCAATCGCAGGAAAATCGAATCTCCTATCCACATAGAACTTTCCAATCTCGGATAAATCAAAATAAAACTGCTTGAACTCACCCTTTTCCAAGAGCTTCTTATATTTCAGCTCCTCCAGCATTTTCATAGCCACAACCCAGGGAGGCTCCGCCGGCTTCTCAATCTCTTTATCAGATATGTCCATACGCTTCCTATATCGCAAATACAGATAAACCAAAGCCGCAATTAAAACAATTATCCCCGCGATCAGAGCATAATACCAGACCGGATAAGGGAACTCAACAATCGGCTTTATCTCTTTTAAAATTAGCGTATCCCCCTGCGCAGCTTGGGGTAATACCGACAGTATTTCGAATTCAATGGAATCCGTCTCGGTTGTAATCTCATTCCCGCTCGTGTCTGCGGCTGAAATTTCTATGGGTGGAAGAGTTACCTCTCCGGTGTTGTAAACTGCTATATTGTATTTAAAATTATAAATCTTGATTTCGTTGGAATCTTTAACCGATGGCTCAAATTCATTTATAACCGCGAATTCGCCAAAACCGTCCTTTGCAGATGGTGGTATCAGTGAAAGAGAGGAATCAGCAGTTATTCGAAGATTTAAGGTGAATAGATCGCCTATTCTACCGGTAGAGCTGTCAACTTCGGCATGCGCTTCAAAATGATAATCTTCGGCGTTTGATGCCGAAACGACAAACAATAGGAGTGCCACTGCAAATAATGCTAATTTCATCGCCTGCATTTCTCACCTCATCCTTCTTGCCCTTGAGCGGAAAAAGTTGACCAGTGGCGTGGTATAATCACTGCCGGTAAAAAGATCGATATAGTCCACATCTTTTTTCTTGAAGGTCTGAACCGTATCTCCGCGAACCTGCACTACTCTGTCCCTGAATTCTTTACGAATCCGATTATTAGATGTATCAACTTCCACGATATCACCGGTTTCGGCATCACGAAGCGCTAATATGCCTAAATCACTCAGATTCAACTCACGCGGATCGGATATCCGAAACGCTACCAGGTCGTGCCGTCTTCCGGTAATTCCTATCTGCCTGTCATATCCCGAATCGAAAAAATCGGAGATTAAAAAAATCACACTTCTACGATTTAGGGCGCTGTTAAGATGATCCAGCGCTGCAGCGATATCGGTACCCCTTCCTTCAGGTTTGTAATAAAGGATTTCTCGAATCAAACGCAATATATGGGAACGTCCCTTTTTGGGCGGCACGAATTTCTCGACTTTGTCAGTGAAAATCAGCAATCCGACCTTATCATTATTATTGACTGCCGTAAATGCCAGTACTGCCCCTAATTCCGCTGCAAGCTCGTTTTTCGAACGCTCAATCGAACCGAAGATCCCCGATGCGGAAAGATCAACCGCCAGAATAACAGAAAGTTCTCGTTCTTCCTGATATTTTTTCACATAAGGATAACTGTAACGAGCGGTTACATTCCAATCTATGGTTCGGATATCATCCCCCGGTTGGTATTCCCGAACTTCGGAGAACTCCATTCCTCTACCCTTGAAAATGCTATGATAATCACCGGCAAACAATTCACTTGCCTGCTTGCGGGTGGTTATTTCTATCCGCCTTATTTTCTTTAGTACTTCACTCGGTAACATTTTGCAGCTTTCCTACGGAACTTCTACTCCATCAAAAACCTTGGTGATTATATCATCGGAGGTCAATTCCTCAGCTTCCGCCTCGTAGCTGATTATCACACGGTGCCTTAATACATCCATCCCGATTGATTTCACATCCTCAGGCGTTACATATCCGCGACCATTTAGAAAGGCGTTAGCCCGCGATGCGAGATTAAGATAAATAGTTGCGCGAGGCGACGCGCCGTAGGCTATTAGGGCATCGATATCGATGCCGTATTCCTTTGGCGTCCGAGTTGCAAATACGATATTCGCTATATACTCCTTCACTTTCTGATCGATATAAATCTCTTTGATTAGCTTTCGACCTTCAAACAATGTTGTCGGTTCTATAACCGGTTCTGCTACCGGCAGTTCGCTGGCGGTCATTCTATCCTGAATCTCCATTTCCTCTTCGAAAGAAGGATACTCAACTTTTAATTTCAGCATAAAACGATCAACCTGAGCTTCCGGCAGAGGATAGGTTCCTTCCTGCTCTATAGGATTTTGGGTCGCCAGGACAAGGAAAGGTTCTTTCAGTGCAAATGTTTCTTCGCCGATAGTCACCTGACGTTCCTGCATCGACTCCAGCAATGCCGATTGTACTTTCGCTGGAGCGCGGTTGATCTCATCCGCCAGGATAATGTTGGCGAATATCGGTCCTCTCCTTGTAGTGAATATCCCCTCACGAGGATTGTAGATAAGAGTACCGACTAAGTCAGCCGGCAAAAGATCGGGAGTAAATTGTATCCTCTGGAACTTGGTGCGGATACAATCCGACAACGTCTTTACGGCCAGTGTTTTAGCCAATCCTGGCACTCCCTCGATCAGAATATGGCCATTGCAAAGCAGTCCCACCAGCATACGATTTACCAGATATTTTTGACCGACAATTACCTTGGCTATCTCCGATGTTAACTTTGGTACAAACTCGGAGCCGGCTGATATTTTTTGCTGTATTATTTCTATCTCCTGATGCATGGAACCTCCGCATTATAGGAATGATATTTTTCAAATTAGAATTTTACTGCTTTCTCAACCGGAAGTTCCGGCTGCTATCAAAATTTCCACAAACTATATAAATCTTAGTTCGGATAGTCAAGAGGATTGATTCTGTCTCATTATAATATCCATTTTCATTTCCGGATATTTTTAAAATAATCCTTGGCAATTCCGAGAGGGGTGTATCGTTACGAATATAATATAACATTAGGCTGGAATCGATTTTGAAATTGTATCCGCTTACAAATTCATTGAATCTCAAAGAACACTAAAAGGAAAGGAGGGAAACGGATCGGAATAAACGTAATCGGCGCAAGCGCTATTGTAGGTGCTATCGGGCGCCCTCACCCAACAAGTGTGCTGTCGGGTAGCGCCCTCACCCGGCAGTGCGGTAGGTCGGGTTCCGGAATTCGGCGACAGCCGAATGGAGAAACCCGACATTATACTACGTAGCCGAAGGCTTGTCCTTCGGGGAACATCGGCAGTTCGGCAGCTGGCTGCCGACATTTATTCCCCTCTTGAGAAGGGTGAATTCATCCCGCGGAACGCGGGATGAAAACCGGGTGTGTTATAATATGTGGCATCAGGTGCGGCGACCTGACGCCGCAAGGGACGTGCTATCGGGCGCCCCCCTCACCCGACAGAAAAAGGATTCAAATTTAACGCTTTGAAAAATTTATATAAGCGTTATATTGTTAGCAGGAGAATTATTCAATCAATTGTTTTCTTTTCGATTGTTGCTATGTCAATCGCGTTTTTTGCAACATATTCATCAGGCGCTAAGATCGGGACTTGTTATACCTGGGATGCCGAGTACTATCCGTCCGGCGTTTATTTTTGCATTCTGAAACAGGGTTACAATCAGGTGACTAAAAAGATGGGGCTTGTAAAATAATAAAATGCTCTATAAAACTATGCGAGGCGGGTAGGCTACTCGCCTCAGCATTAAATGCCAGAGCCGGAGGACCAAATGAAAAATCACTTATTACTTATAATTGTAATTTCTCTTATCTGCTTCACTCTTGTCGATCAAGCTGTTCCGCAGGACACCCTATGGACCAAGCGATACGGAGGAGTGGGCTGGCAGGAAGCTTTTGATATAAGTATCACAAATGACGGCGGATACCTTTTAGTAGGTTGGTCAGATTCCGGATATCCTGGTTGGGATGCTTATTTGGTAAAAAGTGATGGTCTGGGAGATTCCATAACTGCAACTTATATTGGAGGAGAGGGGAACCAAAAACTAACTTCAATACACCGAAATAACAGTGGTTTCATATCCTTTGGTTTTGCCCCGGGATCTAATGGAGGAATAGATTTTTGGTTGCTTTCCATCGGAGAGAACGGTGATTCGTTATGGAGTAGGACATATGGCGGAGCCGACAATGACTACGGTCGTATTATGGCAACCACTGACGATGGCGGATATATATTGGCTGGAGAGACTCGTTCTTTTGGCGCCGGAGAGTTGGATTGGTATGTAGTCAAAACCGATAGTGATGGAGATACTTTATGGACAGGTACTTACGGTTGGTCAGGTGAGGACTGGCTTTCCGATATCCAGCAGACCAGCGACGGTGGGTATTTAATCGCCGGTTTCAGCGATCTTAATGATCAGGGTAGGGCTTACTTAGTTAAGACGAATTCTCAAGGGGCGGTTATCTGGTACAAACTTGAGTATGATGGATATTATAAATGGTTCACCTCTGCAATGCAGACCATGGATGGAGGTTATATAGCCGCTGGTTTTACCGAGGTTTGGAACGGATGGAACTATTACGAAGAGATATATATGGTTAAATATGACTCGGAAGGAAATAAGGAATGGACGCAGCAACACGATAATCCTCCATTTTTTACCAGCAGAGGGATGGATCTCCTGCAGGCGCCTGATGGAGGTTTTTTAATGGTGGGGCGGACGTCATATATGTCAGGAAATACAGCGGGTTATGTTTTGAGAACTGATGCTCAAGGCGAAAAGCAATGGTCAAAAACGCTATACGTTCCGGGAAGCACACGGACTCTAAAGAGTATTAAAAGAGTAGCCTATAATGAATATGCTGCGGTTGGAAACATCGATCAGGATATGTGGCTTGTAAAACTCTCCGAACCTCTGGTTTGCTGTGGCGTTTTGATGATTCCTGATGATGATCCGATTACAGTTCAGCCCGGCGGATCATTCCGCTATCGCGGCATTGTAAGTAATTCGCAAACTGAACCGCTGCCTACTGATGTTTGGACAGGGGTGATCTATGAAGGCGAATTCTTTCTGTTGCATCGGTTCCCTCGCATTGAATCGTTGCAACCCGGAGAAGTTATAATGCGTCGCCTGATCCAGAATGTCCCGTATTATGCACCTGCGGGAGATTATCAATATGTATCATACTGCGGTATCTATCCCGAAGCCTGTGATTCATTTAAATTTGATTTCACAGTCACCGGCGCGCCATTGGCTGACCGCAACACTGAATGGAGTGTAATGGAAACCACCGTCGGCGCTGGAGCGCCAACCGGCGGGGAGAATATCAATTTACCGACAACATTACACCTTGATGGATCCCCTAATCCTTTCAACGCAAGTACACGCATCGATTACCTACTATCAGAGGATGGACATGCAAAGCTGGAAATTTTCGACATCATGGGTAAGCGAGTAGATATCTTGATAGACGGATACAAGG
>WJIR01000275.1 GCA_014730175.1 Candidatus Zixiibacteriota bacterium | reverse complement strand
GTACTCATCTGATTTATACTTGCAATTCCCAGAGCGGTAGTCAGGGTAAGGGAGGTTATCGAAAGTAGCGCGGTTACGAATGAAGTTGTGAAGACAGTCAGGAATTTGCCAATGGAAATCTCGAGTCTCGATGCCGGAGATGCCAGAATAGTCTCCATCGTACCTCTCTCTTTCTCACCGGCGGTGAGATCGATGGCGGGGTACATGGCGCCGACCATCGATAATATAATTATCATATAAGGTAAAAATGTCGCCAACATCATGCCGGACATTTTTTCCTGAGTTGCCAGATTGGTCGATTCGGTGGCCAGCGGATCGAGTAATTCCAATCCAGCTCCAACATCATCCAAGCGTCTTGCCACGATGGAATCTTCGAATTCATTCAACAGACGATATATCTTATCCCGCGCGAATTCCGATTTAATCTCGGCGGCGTCGTAATATACACGCACCGAAGCCGAGCCACCGGATTCCACCGTATGTTGAGCGCCTTTTCCGATTTCAACTGCAGCGTTTATTCGCTTCGCTTTAACAGCGCTTTGATAATCGCCAATGTTGACTATCCGCAGAACCTTGCTATTTCTTAAATAGTCTTCCATTTCGGGATAGAATTCGCCCCCGTGTATCGCTACGGTGTGGATCTCCGCCTGTGTTTTCTCGATCTGAGAACTAATAACCGAACTTATGCCTATGGTCATAATCGGGAATAGAAGCAGCGGTACGATAACCATGGAAATAATGGTGCGTCTATCCCTCAACATATCCAGCATCTCTTTTTGATATACAATAAGGGTCCTTTTCATTGAGCGTTCCTCACCGACTCCATAAAAATTCGATCCAGATCATCCATACCGGTTTCGATTTTCAGCTCGTCAATTGTCCCTGATTTTACTGATTTGCCCCGGTGGATTATCAGTATTTCATCGCAGAGCTTTTGGGCTTCGTGCATTACATGTGTGGAGAAGAGAACCGACCGATTCTGGGATTTAGCTCGTTTGATAAGTTCGACGATATTCGATGATGCCAGAATATCCAATCCTGCCGTAGGTTCGTCCATAATCAGTACGGGAGGATTATGCAGCATAGTGCGCGCAATAGAAACCTTCTGCCGTTGACCGGTGGATAATTTATCTATCTTCGTATCCAAAAAATCACCCATGGACAACCTATCGGAAAACTCGGCAAGTCTTTTGTCCGACTCCTGCTTGCTGATTCCGTACAGTTCTCCGAAATAACGCACAATCTCTTTGGGGGTCAAACGTCGATAAAGACCGGTATCCCCTGAAAGGAAGCCAAGTTGCGCTTTTGCTTTCTCCGAATCCTTTAGAATATCGATTCCGTTTATGAATGCCGTCCCCGACGAGGGCTTGATTAAGGTCGCTAATATCCTCAAGGTAGTGGTTTTACCGGCGCCGTTCAAACCCAGGATTCCCAGTATCATACCGGATCGGCATTCAAAGGAGAGATTATCAACGGCGGTGATCTCTCCCCGCTTTTTGTCGTAGAATATCTTTCGAAGCGCTTCGGCTCTGATCATAAAACTAATGACATTGACAAAGATCTATAATTCAGTTGCCAAGTATATGATATTAATAGTGCATTTTCCAATAGAAACTTTCAAATAATCATGGTATTTCGTTGATACATCAGTCCGCTAAAATCGCTTCCCGTTGCGGTATTTGCTTTTACTAATTAAATACCGGAATTACTTGACAGTTGCAGCCTTTGATGGTAATTTTTGAAGTTTTGGATAGGTTATGAGAGTAGTTGTTCAAAGAGTAAAATCAGCAAGCGTTCGAGTTGGAAACCAGACAATCGCCTCCATCGACAGAGGCATGTTGCTGCTTGTGGGCGCCGGCGATGGCGATAACGATGATATTGTTCGCAAGGTAGCGGACAAGTTGATGAATCTCAGGATCTTCGAGGATACCGAAGGCAAGATGAATCTCTCCGCTAAGAGCATCGGAGCTGAATTTTTGGTTGTAAGTCAGTTCACACTATATGCGGATACCAGCAAGGGAAGACGTCCATCGTTCGTTAATGCACTCGCACCAGAGGAAGCGGAGAAACTGTATTTGAAATTTGCGGCGTATCTGAAAGAGTCCGGTTTTAAAACCGAAACCGGTAAATTCGGTGCGAAAATGGAAGTGGAATCGATCAACGACGGTCCAGTCACCCTTTACATTGAGGAGTAATGCAACCCAAGGCTGATTATACAATTGAAAATTCCATCGACAAACCGGCAGCGGTAAAGATAAAGGAGCTTCTGAGCGATACCGAGGTGATTCTCGCTTCCAGCTCGCTGAGACGGATTAAGGTTTTTAAGTTACTGGGACTCAATTTCCTTACTTATTGTCCCTTGCTTGATGAATCCTCGAATCCATCCATAGACCCGGTTCAGTTTGCGGAAGCGAATTCGTTAATGAAGGCGATGGAAGCATCGGGATATTATCTCGATACGTTAGTCATTGCGGCGGATACGGTTGTGGTTTTAGAGAATCAAATACTCGGCAAGCCAGAGAATGCCGAGGAAGCACGGCGGATGCTTACTATGCTAAGAAGTAAACAGCATCGGGTTATAACAGCGGTCTCCTGCTATAACAATGGTATGGGCATGGAGTCCGTTTCCCATGAAGAGACCGACGTCTTTTTCAGAGACTTTACAGATAAGGAGCTAAGCGATTATGTGAAATCGGGCGAGCCTTTGGATAAAGCGGGTTCCTATGGAATACAGGGTATGGGCAGTATTCTGGTAGACAGGATTTCGGGTGAACTGGATAATGTGATTGGAATGCCTTTAAATTGCCTGGCGCAACTATTGGGTGTGGAATCTCATGCGCTATGATGAGTTTAAAGGAATTGGCGAAATATTAAGAAAGGCTCGGGAACGAAAGCGGTTAAGCTTTGATGATGTTTACGAACATCTGAAAATCCATCCCGGTTATCTTAAGGCAATGGAGGAAGAGAAATTCGATGAGCTTCCGGGGGAGCCTTATGTAAAGCCTTACCTGGAATCTTACGGTAAATTTCTGGGAGTGCGGATTGAGAAGGAACCTGAACGGACAAGTAGTGACGGGGAGGAAGAAAAAACTCGTGAGAAAAGTCCGGACAGGGAATTACGAGACATTACAGGCAGGCAAAGGGATAGCAAAATAAAGCGATGGTTTCAGGTCTCCATTTTTCTTTTAGTTGCGCTGGCGGTGGTTTACATTTTTGGATCGAGGTCGGGCTTTGTGGATAAATACAAGTTGAATACAAAGGACGTTTCTGCTACGTCGGCTCCTGAATTACCGGATACGGTCACCAAATTTTTGATGGAGTTGATGGCATTTGACACCTTATCGGTGCTGGTTGCCGCAGATGATAAGGTGTTATTGGATGATAAACTAAAAAGAGGACAGGTGAAGAGATTTTCCAAGTATGACTCGTATAACATCAATATCAATCCGGCGAGAAATTGCAGAATATTTGCCGAAGGCTTGCCGCTATATTTTCCGGATTCCGGCTGGGGAAAACTGAATCTACAGCTTAGTATAGATAATTATCGAAACCATATCGATAGCTTGCTGATAGGTGAAAGTCTGCCATGAAGATAATGCAGAAAGCGTTAATGAAACTTGCATCTCGACACCATAAACCAGAACCCCAGCTTTTTTCAGGCTCCGAAGTAACAGGGATATTTATGGTTTTACTGCCTCTGGATAATGAGGGTCTTGATAATTGCACCGAAATTGTGAATTTATTGAGAAGGCTTTTTGATCGCCAAAAAATGATTTTTGTATCAAATCAGTATCCGGCGGGTAGGATTCATCGATACACATCGGGGTACCGGGTATTTCATCCGGAGGTGGATCAGAAGGGAAGGCACGGATTGCCCGACAAAGTTTTCGTCGACAGGATATCGCAAATCGGCGCAAAGATGGCGCTTGATTTAGACGCTTCCGAAGATCCGTATAACCCCTATCTGGCTCTGAAGAGCGGAGCGAATATCAGAATCGGCATCGAAAAGGAGATCGGCGAACCGTTTTACAATCTGCGGATTCGTACCGACGGGGAAGCTTCGCTTCGACATAAATATCAGGACATGTTAACATTTCTAACTCATTATTTTTATGATAATAATAATCCGAAATCGAAAACATCTCAACCGGAGGTATAGATGTACCTCAATAGTTTAAAATTAAACGGGTTTAAATCATTTGCCGAGAGCTGCACTTTTAAGTTCGACGGTGGCATTACTTGCGTTGTGGGACCGAACGGTTGCGGTAAAACCAACATCGTAGACTCCATCCGATGGGTTTTAGGCGAGCAGCGTGTTTCCCTTCTGCGGGGCGAGAAAATGGAGGAAGTCATATTCAATGGTACATCGGAGATGAAGCCGTTGGGAATGGCTGAGGTTTCTCTTGAGTTTGATAACAGACAGGGGGTATTTCCGCTGGATTATGACTCTATTCTGGTAACGCGACGACTCTATCGTTCCGGCGAGAGCGAGTATCTCCTCAACAAACAGCCGTGTCGTTTAAAGGATATAAATAATCTGATACTTAACACCGGCGTTGGACCGCACGCATATTCGGTTATACAGCAGAATATGGTGGAGGCAATTCTCTCGGATAAAACCGATGACAGGAGGTTTTTATTCGAGGAAGCCGCGGGGATTTCCGGTTACAAGATCCGCCGGAAAGAAACGCTGCGCAAACTGGAGACGGTTAGCTCCGATCTGCTCCGTATCAATGACATAGCTTCGGAAATAGAGAAGCAGGTTAATTCATTGCGAAGACAATCTTTGAAGGCGGAAAGGTTTAAGAAGTATTCCCAGGAATTACAGGTGTTGGAGCTTCAACTTCTATCTTTCACTTACAGCAGTCTTAAGGACAAACTCGGCAAAGCCCTAACGACAAAAAGCGAAACTTCGGACCAATTGGAAGAATTACGCGCGGGGATTTCACGAATTGAAGCCAAATATGAGGAGAAACGGTCGGTTCTTGATGAAATTAGGTCGTCGATGAACGATATTTCCTCAGATTTAACTCCGATCGAAACGGAACTAATCGCAAAAGAGAAACAATACACATTGAATGAACAGCGTTCTACATTCCTCGAGGATAACCGCGCCCGGCTCAGCACGGAGCTGGAGAAATCGAGGATTAGAATTCAGGAACTATCCTCGCGTGAACAACAGCTTCGCTCCTTGATTGAGAAAAATGTAATTGAAATCGGCAAAGCTGAGGCGAAATTCAGGGAGCTTGACGGCGAACTGCTCAAGGCGGAAAACAATTTGGAGGGAAAAAGGCAGCAGCAGCAACCAATTCGTGAGCAGCTTGAGATGGCGGGTAATCAGGTTGCCACTGTTGATTCCAAACTCAATGGATTGCGTTCGCTATGTGATGAATATCAAGGTCAGATAGAGAGCCTGAATAATAAGAACGACAATCTTACTTCAAGGTTAGAACAATCCGAACTGGATAGAACTAAACTAATCGAATCCCGAAGTAAGATATCCGATGAGGTTAAGGATTTAGAGTCGGAAAAGGACTCTCTTCTTGAGAAGAGAAAACACGTTAAGGAGCAATTAGCTAACATTGAGAGGGAAATCCAGCAGGAGTTAAATAAAAACAGTTCTATTTCGGCGAAATTGGAGACACTAAAGGAGCTGGAGTCGGAATATGAAGGATTTCGCGAAGGAGCTAAAACGGTTCTGTCACGCATGGACGATACTCCCGGACTGAAGGGAACAGTCGCCCAGCAACTGAACATTCCACAGGATTTAGTAACGGCGGTGGAATCTGCTCTCGGGCAGGATGCGGAGTTGATACTATGCGGCTCATTTGACGACGCTTTTGAGAATATCGATATCCTGCGAGCTGCGGAAAAGGGCAGCGCAGGTTTTCTGGTAGAGAATCTGGCATCTCCTGCAACGGAGCTGGATATTCCCGAACAGGTCAGATCCTCCTCGGGTTACGAAGGAAGACTGAGCGAAAAAATCGGCAATTCCTCGAATCATCGCTTTATCAATACGCTTTTCGGCAATGTGATACTGTTTAGCGACAGGGCGACAGCTAAGGAGAGATCGGATTACCTGGTTCCCGGCTTATCTATCGTGACCCGCAAGGGTGAGCGTTTCAGGTGGAGCGGTTTGGTCGATGGCGGGAACCTTGGCTCCGAGAGTTCGATTGTCGGGCGCCGGGCTGCGGTGGAGTCTTTAGATGACCAATTGCGCGCCTCCAATAACGCTGTCTCCGACCTTCGAGCGCAAGCCAGCGATCTTAGCGCTGAGGAATTTCAAATCAGCTCCGAAATCGATAACCTGGAGCAGGAGCTATCGCAACGGGACAGAAGTCTGAAGGATATCGAGCAAAAACTGTCGATGTTGGAATCCGACCGGAAGCATTATGAGGAGCTAAAGCAAAGCAACAACCGGGAGATTCAAGAGATATCCGGGAAACTCGATTCCGTAAAGACGAAAGCCTCTGAGTTGGAGAGGTCAAAGCAGGAACTCACCTCGGAGTACGAGCGCCTGAAAAATATCCTCGCAGAGCAAAACAAAGAGTTGGAAGAATCGGAACGTATTTATCGGGACATTAATCGGAGCGCTAATTCGGCGAAAGTTCACCTGGTTAATCTCGAATCGGAGAAGAAAAGACACGAATCGGAGCTGAACAACAATCTGGAATTGCAGACAAGATCTGAGGAGAACATAAACCAGTATATCAGAGAATTGGAGGATTCCAAAGGGCAGCTTGAACGGCTTAAAATAGAGAGAACTGAACTTTCCGGCGAGATAAAGGAACTGAATGTAAAAAAGGAGGAATTTACAGGTAAGCTGAATGAGGTGAAGGGGGATTACGCTGAAGTTGAGTCCGAGATAAAACAGTTCGAGGCGGAGCTAAATTCCTTGCGCAGCAAGCGGGATGAATTCCAGAAGAAAGAGCATGAGCTTTCGCTGGAGATAAAAGAATTAGAATCCGACGCAAAGTATCAGGTTCAAAAAGCAGTGGAGGAATACGGCGCCGACATCAAGGAGATTGAACCTCCGGGAGAGAGCTGGGATGTCCGGGAGGCGCAAGAAAGGGCTGAAGAATTAAGCGGCAAAATCCAGCGGATGGGAGCCGTGAATATGCTGGCATTGGAGGACTATGAAAAATCGAAGGATCGTCTCGATTTCATAACCAAGCAACAAAGCGATCTAAG
>WJIR01000274.1 GCA_014730175.1 Candidatus Zixiibacteriota bacterium | reverse complement strand
TCCTGAGATGATCAAGCAGATACTGATGGATACCGCTTATGATCTGGGTGATCCCGGAAACGACAACGACTACGGATACGGTATTATCGATTGTTATGAAGCGGTTTTGCTTGCGCTGAGTTATCTGGAGGGTTATGGAGTGATCATGGGGCAGGTTACCGATGCCTTCACCGGTGACGGGCTTCCGGGTACTGTGACAGTAACGAACCATGATCCTGAAATCATCGCGCATTGTAATAATGACGGACATTACTCGCTTTATGTACCCGCCGATTCCGCATGGGATTTAAGAGCGGAATATACCGACGATTATCAACCGGCTTATGCCACGGTTACGGTTGCCGAGGACGATACGGTGTATCAGGACTTTGCGTTATTACCTCCTGATTTCGAAATCACTATGGAACCCGATGATCCTCCCATTTATGTGCATCCGGGAGAACATTTTACCTACACAGGAACCCTCACCAACCAGACCGATCAGAACCTGACCACCGACGTTTGGATTATGCTCGAGGCTCCCGAGTATGGTACAGTCGGTCCGCTAAAACGTTACAATAATGTCCCGATTGCCGCTGGCGAAACAATAAGCGTATCCAACATCAGGCAGAATATACCGATGATTGCGCCGATCGGACAGTATGAGTACATCTCGTATTGCGGAGATTATCCTGATATAATCGAAGATCAATACTCGTTCGATTTTGTGGTTTGGCCTGAAGGCGGAGCATTGGCGGAAGTGGTTATACTCTGCGCCGACTATACCGACGACTGGCATCAGGTCAGGGATATGCTCCTTGAGGATCCGAACGTTTTGAGCGTCGACTTTATCGATGTACGCGAAACAACACCGCAGTTGACAGACTTGATACCATACAATGTTGCATTAGTATGGTCGAATTATACGTTCGCAAATACCGATGCCCTGGGTGACGTGCTTGCTGATTTCACCGATGTCGGCGGCGGCGTGGTGACTTGCGAATTCGCTCACTATGGCGGATGGGCGCTTGGCGGACGTTACATGACCGATTATTCACCATTGGGCGTAGGCAGCTCCGGCTACCAGGACACAGACATGATCGTCGATGATCCGAACCATCCCATTATGTTAGGAGTAACTTCGGGCTCTGAGTACTTTAACTACAATGCACCATTTACGGCTCCGAATTATACGATGGTCTGCCATTGGGATAACGGCTACAACGGAACCACCTTTAACGCCGATCATCCGAGATGCGTGGCTTTGAATAATTATTTCGGGCAGTCTTACGCACAGTGGACTGGCGATGTCGGTCAGATGCTGGTCAATTCGGTGGTCTGGTCCGCAAGCAATAGTTTCTCGGCGATGTCATTCGAAGGACCGGAAGGATTTTTGGATGAGTATGCTGTAGAAGAGCAGAAGGTTGTGGAGTCTGCGGCTCGCGTCAACAACAATTCCGAGCCTGCCACAGATGCCTTAGGATTGGTAGCCAGAGGCGATACCGAGGGTATCCCGGGTTCGTATTCGTTATCAGATGCCTATCCGAATCCGTTTAATGCATCTGTGAGGCTGGACTTGGCATTGCCGGAGTCAGGTAATGTTTCGCTAACCGTTTATAACCTGCTGGGACAGGAAATAGCTATACTAATTGATGGGAATATGGAAGCCGGTTATCATTCCATAAAATGGGATGCTTCAGAGTATTCATCCGGTATTTATTACTATCAGCTAACAACGGGGAATTTTGTACAGACCAAAAGGATGACATTGCTGAAGTAAGATCATCACAAATTACGTCTTTCAAGCGAGGTCGGGAATTGTTTTTCCCGACCTCTTTTTTCAGTGAATACCCAATTATACGAATATCATTCGCTCGAATGATTCATAAAAAGCAAGAAGCAGCGAAATTGATTCACAAATTTAGCCTGGATAATTCATAAATTTCCCAATCGGTAGCGGAAGCCTTGCGCTTCCGGCTCTTTTATGGACCCCAAATTCCAGACCGTAAATTGTTTATTGTTATAAAATCCCCGGAGGACAAACCTTCGCCTGCGGATTAATGTTTTTCATGAATTATCCGGGTTAGAACCTTATGATTCAATCGGGGATCTGAACAGGAAGGTTTATCCGCCGCTATTCAGCCGATAAAAAAAAGCGGGAGACGGGATTCGGACCCGCGACCCCAACCTTGGCAAGGTTGTGCTCTACCAGCTGAGCTACTCCCGCGGAAGCTTTATCAAATTTTGATTAGCTCTTAATATAGATAACACCGTTTTCTTGTCAAGAAAAATAATTCACTGAAAACTGCCCTGAATCATTTCACATCGCGCCATTTTACATCCATATCTGAGAAAAATCCGTCAGGTGAGAGCAACGGCCGCTATAGCCTGTATTATTCTTAAATTTAGTCACCAGTAGCGGAAGTCTTGCGCTTCCGGCATTTCTTTGAAATCTTCAATTTCCGTCTGTAGATATTCTAATTCACTTTAGCTACCGAAGGGCAAATCTTCGGTTACGAATTAATGTTTTTTATGAATTATCCGGAATAGAGATAATATTCTGCAAAAGCGCTGTTTGGGCAAGTTCAAGATAGAAGCTAAAACCGCATGCTCATTGACAAAACGGGCGATGTTAGTTATATTGAGATCAACTAATTAATATATGAGGAGAGGTTTTGAAAAAGTTATTTTTTTCACTGATATTTATATTCATATTAACTGGATTTTGCCTGAACACACCGGTTTGGGCAGCGGAAAATCTCCCGCAGGAATTCTGGCATCAAACCGCCAATTGCCTTAGCAAGGGGAGTTATTCTATCCGGAGTCCCTATGATCAGCACGAAGTTCGTTTCTGCGGAACGCCGTATTTGGTTCCATTGGCAGATCCGGAGCTTGAAGTTCCCGAGGACATCATGCTTCTGGTGGGACGTCCGCGACTTCAAGAGTCATACGAGACGCCCGAAGGGCATTTCAAGATTCATTACTGTGTCACCGGCGATTCGGCGGTGCTTAACGTAGGTGTTGACGAGGATCCCGAAGACGGGGTGCCAGACTATGTTAACTTCGTGGGTGATGTCTGCGAATTTGTCTGGGAGAGGGAATTGGAGGATCTGGCTTATCTACCGCCGCCGTCGGACAGCTTTTATTCCCAGGGGGACGGCGCCGCTTATGATATCTATATAATGGACCTGAGCGATGGTTTGTTTGGATGGACAGCGCCGGATAGCGTTGTAACTTATCCCACGAGATACACCAGTTTTATCGCGTTGGACAACGATTATAGCTGGTTTTCGGGAAGTTATACCGATGCAATTAAGGTCACGATGGCGCATGAGTTTTTTCATGCGGTGCAGTTCGGTTACGATCTCACCGAATACCAGAGTAACCCGTATTCATCCTGGTGGCTGGAAGGTTCCGCCGTCTGGATGGAGGAACAGGTTTACGATGAGATCAACGATTATCTGAACTTCCTGCCGGATTTTTTCGAAAATCCCCATTTAAGCTTAACTGAGACCTCGGAGTTACACATGTATGCCAGTTGCGTCTGGCCTATCTTCCTGTCGGAGAAGTTCGAAACCGATATCATAAAGAAGATATGGACTTTGTGCGCAGAGGTGAGCGGATATAATGTGCTGTCGGCGACCGACGAAGTGCTTTACGATCCCAGTAATGACTATAAGTCCAGCTTTAATGAAGCGTTTGCTGAATTCGCCACCTGGAATTACTTTACCGGCTCCCGCAGCGGGATAAACAACGGAGTAACGACTTATTCTGAAGCTGTAAGCTATCCGGAGATACCGGATGATGTTATTCGGTTGATACAGGTTTATCCGGATACCGTGATGCCCGGATCGGAGTATCCTGATTCACCTGAACATCTGGCGACCAATTACATCAAATTCTCCGTTTACCCGGACTCGCTGGGCGGGCTCTGGTTTGGATTCGATGGTCGTGAAGAGCTGGATTGGGAAGTAGCTTTGGTTGCCGCCAACCTGCTTTCACCGGGATATACTCCCGAAGTATCTTATTTTGAATTAAACCAGGATTACTGGGGAACGGATACTATACTGAGCTGGAACCGCTATTCCGATATACTGATGATTCCATGCGCCATCAGCGATACAACCCTGACATTAAACGCATCGTATGCCTACGCCTACGGCTTCGACACCACCCTGGTGACAGACCTCCCGGTTTACGGCGATGTCTGGCCCGGTGATCTGGATAATAACGGAACCGTGGAAGCCGCCGATATATTGCCGCTGGCTTACTACTGGCAACTTACCGGTTACCCGAGAGGGACTGTCAGCTACTCCTGGGAAGGATACCAGGTTCAGCTCTGGATTACTCCCGCCGCCTCCTATGCCGACGCCGACGGTAACGGTGTTGTGGAAATAACTGATTTCCTGCCGATCTGCCTGAATTGGGGAGCTACTCACACTCAAAGTTCACAGCCTCCATTTGTAATCGATGACTTCGATATCGAAAATCACAGGCAAGCTTTGGAGTCAATTTATACCCAGGTGGCAGGTCATGATACCGGAGCGAAGGGTGAGATACGGCATTATCTGGAAGGCTTACTAAATATAAATATCCCGGGTAAAACATCGCTTTTCCCCTGCTATCCCAATCCTTTCAACTCAAATACATCGATTCGATACAGGCTTGCAAAGGAGTGCGATGTTCAGTTGACAGTTTACAACCTTGCGGGGCAGAAGGTGAAAACGCTGGTGAATCAACCTCAATCGGCCGGCGAGCATGAGATTGTCTGGGATGGCGGGAACGGTGACGGTGAGGAAATAAGCAGCGGAATTTATTTCTATCATCTTAAGGCCGCTGATTATTCTAACCTTAGAAAAATGACATTATTGAAATAGGTGCAGATATGAAGATATTAGCTATATTGGCTTTGATGACCGGCAGCTTGATGATACTCAGTTGCAGCGACAGCTCCACCGAACCCGAACCGGATGATACGTTTTATTTAGGTGTGACACCG
>WJIR01000273.1 GCA_014730175.1 Candidatus Zixiibacteriota bacterium | reverse complement strand
TGAGTGAGAAACCCGACGATTCATTAATCTTATAGTCCTACAGGTGTCGGGTTTCTCCGCTTCGCTCCAGCCTGCCCCGATTTATCGGGGGAACCCGACCTACTGGTCTGCCGATTCTCGAACTTTTTAGGCGGTTGTGGTGCGGCGACCCGATAGCATATATGCATACAATCATAGCATGCCCGAACAAGTGTGAGTATAATCCTTGGTTGGCAGACGAGCTTGTTCGCCTCCGGCGGTAATGTCCGCCGACCGCGTTTGGAGAGTATGACTGAATGATATCTATCTGTAACGACATAGATTTCAGTTTTATCATCTTCGGTTACCGATTAATAGTCTTTATGAATTATACTCACTGATTGAAATTCGTTTGATTTCATGGCATTAATAGGATATATTGGGTTACGGAGGTAAAGCGGAGGCTTGAATAAAATTGGAGAGGGTAGAATATGAATACAGGTATTAAATCTCTGATAAAAGAGGAAGACTGGTGGGCGGTTTGGTTTGGCGTGATCATAATATTTCTGACATTATTGCAGGTTGTTCCCAGGATACCCAAGGTGGGTACCTGGACGGATAATCCGCTGAACGCATTCATGGTGATAAAGGACGGGGTGGTTACCGGCAATCTTATAGTACCACTGCTTATACTGATGGTCTGCCTGGGTGTTCTGACTTCAATCGGGATCGCATTCATGAAAGTAGAAAATGTCGGCAAGTATCTGGCGGGATTTTTTGCTATATTTATTCTATCCTGTCTGGCTTACTGGATAGCTCATCAGACCAATGTGAAATACTGGGGACTCAGTTATGCTATGTGGGCGCTGTTGGTGGGGCTATTGATATCCAATACTATCGGAACTCCCGATTGGCTTAGAGCCGGGGCGAAAACCGAGCTGTTTATAAAAACCGGACTGGTATTGCTGGGTGCAGAGATACTCTTTAAAAAAATCCTCTCACTTGGAGCTCCCGGTCTGATGGTCGCCTGGATTGTTACTCCGGTGGTGATAATATTCATGTTCAGATTCGCGAATCGGACTTTGAAGATGAAAAACAAGAAACTGGCAATAATAATCGCATCGGCTACATCAGTGTGCGGCGTGTCCGCAGCAATCGCTACTGCGGCGGCTTGCCGCGCAAAAAAGGATGATCTAACCTTGGCGGTCGGTATGACTTTGATATTCACCGTGCTTATGATGATATTCATGCCGATCGGGATAAAGCTGATCGGAATGAGTAATATATTGGGCGCTGCCTGGATGGGGGGAACCATCGATTCCACCGGAGCGGTAGTTGCTGCCGGTTCCATGTTAGGCTCCGATGCTGAAAAGGTTGCGGCTGTGGTTAAGATGATCCAGAATGTACTTATAGGTTTGGTGGCATTTATAGTTGCTATTTATTGGGTGATGTCGGTTGACCGCGATCCGGAAGGACCGCGCCCTAACGCCATGGAAATTTGGTATCGGTTTCCCAAGTTCGTTATTGGCTTCGTAGCTGCATCATTGTTCTTCTCCTTTGTAATGGTTCCCGCAGCGAAAGGCGATTTCAGTATGGTAGAAGCAAATTACATCAATCCGGTCACCAAGATACTGAGGGGATGGTTTTTCTGTCTGGCTTTTACTTCTATCGGGTTGGAATCCAACTTCAAGGAGTTAGCCGGGAATATGGAAGGAGGGAAACCGATGACCCTATACATTGTGGGACAGTCTTTCAATATAATATTAACCTTGATAGTGGCGTGGTTTGCTTTCATCATTTTGTTTCCGAACGCAATATAGGTATACAAATGCTTAAATCCAAGATATTAACCAATTGCTATATAAGGTTTTTAATAGGTTTATTTTTATTGGGGATTATTGTTGCGTTTTTCAGCTCAGGATGGTTCCCGCCCGGGGTCTGCGGCGCGGTTTTGCGCCATAATGCGGCTGAGGATTTAGATGCTTCACCTTTGTTTTACTCGGAGGTTGAGAACATGTCCGAACTCGAAAACGGAATTACACAAATACGGAAATCAGAGGAAAATGAAACTAATGTTAAAAAATGATAAAAATGGCTATTTGGCGAATTAACTACTTGACATTTTGGTTTATATTTGTTATAGATTATACTGTTAAGTTTTGAGCAACAAAACGATTTTCTTCTAAATTACTAAGGATCTAAATTTTTTTGCGAACGCAAAGGGAAGTTCCTGTTCTCTAACAAAGTTATCTACTTCAGTTTATCTGATTTAACTCACTAACCCCTAAAACCTTATAAGGAGGTGATAGCTGTATAATAGTTGTCTTTCTCGTCAATAGTTTCTTGAAAATTAATTTCAAACAAAAGGAGAAGAGATGAAGAGAACCTTAATTTTCTTGATCGCTTTAACATTAACAGCGTCCTTTGCTGTTGCTAATGTACAGGACGCTTCGATGAACGTGGAATCAACCGACGCTGTTGTTGTAAAACAGTTAACGCCTCAGGTTGATGACCTTTACACCCCAACACTGGAAATCCAATTTCCGCACTTCTTCAGCAGCCAGGCACAGTCGATTACCTGGGATGCTAATGCCGAACTTTATTATGGTATTGGCTATAATGCTGGCTTTGAAGTGTACGATTCCCTCGGTAACCTGGTCAATTCCTACACCATGGGTGTAAACTCAGTTCGCTCGGTATGGATGCACGGTGGTACCGTATTCATGAAGCCTTTCGGTATGGATCTTTATACCATTGATCCTACAAACGGTAACACTACGGTGGAAAATGCCGGTATGTTCAACACTTCCAATAGTGAATGTGCCTATTGGGATGGAGTTATCTATGAACATGAAGGCGGTACCGTATGGATGTTTGATGCTGATACCTATACTGCTCTCGGTAGCTTTACTCTTAGCGGAGGCCCTAATTATGGCTATCCTATCGCTACCAACGGCGAACACTTCTTTATTCCCACAAGCTCCAGCGGTCTGGAGGTTAACGTTTACGATATGGACGGAAACTATGTCGAAAGTTTCACAATATCCAATGGTAATTGGTCTTGGTCGTACTCATATTGTAACGGAATGTTCTGGAATGCCGATCAATCGGGCGGCAATTGGTATGGATACAGCTTAGGTGGAATGGTACCTTGCTGTGACGTAGACATGACACCGGATGATGATCCAGTAATGGTACCTCCGGGTGGCAGCTTCGGATTAACCGGATATATCGGTAATCCGACCGCCGATCCTATTGTCACTGACGTATGGGGCGGCGTAATGTATATGGGTAGTTTCTACCAGCAGTTCTCCTTCCCTAATATTTCGCTGGCTCCAGGCGCATCCATGTCTGCTCATACTTCGCAGAATGTACCGATGTTTGCACCTGCAGGAACCTACGATTACGTAGCTTACTGCGGAGATCGTCCGGACGAAATCTGTGACGAAGCTTCTTTCCCGTTCACAGTTACCGGCGCCAGAGTAGCTAACGGTCATACCGAATGGGCTCTTGCAAATAACCTGTTCAACAGCGAAGCTGGTATATCCTCCGGTGTTCCGCACCAGGGTAACGACATTCTTCAGGCAGGATGCTGTCTTGAAATAGTCGGTCCTGACGACAGCTGGACATTTGCTACCAGTGACGTCGAAGTTGGTCCGTATGTTGTATATGACAACTTCGAATGTCCGAATATCACAGAACTCAACGACCTGCAGTGGTGGGGAGTTGACCTTCAGTACCAAAGCGGTTGGTTTGAATGCTCCGAAGATCCGATGGACTTCCATATCGGTATTTACGAAGACAGCGGAAATCAGCCTGGTGCAGAACTCTGTTCCTATGATGTTACCGTAACGCCGACCTACACAGGTATTATGTATGGAGGCTCATACGAATTAGTGGAATACGGCGCTACCTTAAGCCCTGCCTGCATGTACAATGAAGGTTGGGTATCGGTACAGGGAACCTCCGCTTATGGTGATTCCTGCGTATTCTTATGGGGTAACTCCTTCGACGGCGATAGCTTCGCATACCAGGATCAAGGCGGAACCTTAGTGCCGTTGTCCTATGACTTGTCGAAGTGCTTCAACGGCGGTGGCCCACCTCCTTGCTGTGATGTTGACATGACCCCGGATGAAGATCCGGTTATCGTTGAGCCGGGCGGCAGCTTTGGCTTAACCGGATATATCGGCAACCCGACCGACGCACCGATCGTCACCGACGTATGGGTTGGCGTAATGTATGAAGGTATGTTCTTCCAGCAGATTGCTTTCAACAACATTCCGTTGGATGTTGGAGAATCCTTGACTGCTCATACTAACCAGAACGTACCGGGATTCGCTCCCGTAGGAACCTACGAATACGTAGCATACTGCGGAGATCGTCCGGACGAGATCTGCGATATGGCATCCTTCCCGTTCACGGTAGTGGGACAGGGCGCCCTGACCGTAGGAATCGTTCTTGCTGATTACGACGACGCGCATACCGCCGCTGAAGACCTTCTGATGCAGAGTGGTATGGTAGGACTCGTGCAGGCTGTCGATGCTCGTAACTCGACACCGACCCTCGACGATCTGATGGCGTTTGACGTCTGCCTGGTATGGTCGAACTACAACTTCGCTGATCCTATCGCGATGGGCGATGTCCTCGCGGATTACATCGATGCCGGCGGCGCTGCAGTGGTCTGCGAATTCGCATACTATAGCGGATGGGCGATGGGCGGCCGTTACATGACCGATTTCTCACCGCTGACCTCAACCGTCAACATGACCTACAGTGATGTTGATATAGTAGTTGATGACCCTGGCCATCCTATTATGGACGGAGTAGCCAGCGGAAGCGGATACTTCGTGGGAGAGCCGAGCTTTAACGGCAACACCCATATGGTACAGAGCTTTGCTAACGGCTACAATGGCTGCACAGTCAATACCGACTATCCGCAGTGCGTTGGAATCAACAACTACTTCGGAACTCAGTATGCAAGCTGGACCGGCGATGTAGGCCAGATGATGGTCAACGCGGTTCTTTTCGCAGCCAGCAACGCTCCCGGAATCTGGAGCGGCGATTGGGGCGAATGGGTTGATTATCTTGACGTACCGGAAACTGCTCCTTCGACTGCAAGAGCCGGAAGTTCCGCTCCTGCAACCACATTACTGCGTGGCGAAGGTTCGGTACCCGCCAACTATGCGCTGGATGAAGCCTATCCGAATCCGTTCAACGCTCAGACCAATATAACCTTCGGTCTGCCGGAAGCCGGCAACGTAAACTTAACCGTTTACAACCTGATGGGTCAGGAAGTTGCCACCTTAGCTAACGGCGAGATGGAAGCCGGATACCACACTGTCACCTGGAATGCCAGTGACGTATCAAGTGGTATCTACTTCTACAAACTGACCGCAGGCGATAGAGTCTTTACCAAGAAGATGAGCTTGTTGAAGTAAGATCGAGGAAAATCCTCTTTTAAAACCCCCGAAACTCCTTCGGGGGTTTATTTTTATGTCCTTTATAAGCAGCATTACATCAATAGTTTTTAATCTGGATTATTCATGAATTCCGTAATCGGTAGCGGTAGCCTTGCGCTTCCGGTATTTCATTAAAATCCCCAATTCCAATCCTATAAATGATATACTTCTATTGAACACCCGAAGCACAAGCCTTCGGCTACCGATTAATGGTTTTGTGAATTATCCGGGTTGATTGCTGATCGAAACATTTTCACAACGGATTTAATCCATCGGACTGCGCGAGCATAAATTCCCTTGACAAAATGCCGCTGCAATGTGATGTTAATCAGATGGAAAACGAAGTTAAAAGATGTTTGCCATTAAAAAAGGGCGTTATCTACGGACCGGTTCCCTCGCGGAGATTAGGCGATTCATTGGGGATCAACCTATCGCCCACGGAAAGGAAGATATGTTCGTTTAACTGTGTTTACTGCCATTATGGTTGGTCAAACGTTGTTACGATGGATACTGAAAAATATGAGGATCAATTTCCCTCGATTGAAGAAGTTACGGAGTCATTGGAGGCCTTTCTCCTTAACAATCCTCAGCCCGGATATATAACTTTTTCGGGAAACGGAGAACCATCGACTCATCCGCGGTTTCACCAGATAGTACCCGAAGTTTTAAAGATAAGGGATAAGTTAGCGCCGGGTGTTAAGGTCACAATCCTGTCTAATTCCACCACTGCCGGAAATCCGACAGTAATGGACGCATTACGCAAGCTGGATATACGCTTTATGAAATTGGATTGCGGTGATGAAATGACCTTTAAGCGATTCAATCGTCCCGCTGCAGGTGTGACTCTGGACGGAATAATCGAGAACCTTAGTAAAATGGACATGCCGATTATATTTCAAACCATGCTTGCCGACGGTAAAAGCGGTAATTTTAACCGAAGCAGTATAAATGGCTTCGTAGCAGCGGTGGGAAAAACAAGGCCGGAGTCGATCCAGTTATATAGCCTGGACAGACCGACGCCGGATGGATCCTTACGTGGATTGACCAAAGAACAACTTCGGGAGCTTTCGGAGAGGATTGTACTGGAAACCGGTATACCCGTAGAGATATTCGGTAAGCGCGAGGTTTAAGAATCCATGGAATAAGTGGGTACATGTTTTCCACATCTGGTAACGGAAACCGATAAGGCAGTTAATTTCTCACGACAATAAAATCTTTGGATGATTAGATAATTATATATGAACGATGATTTCGCAGCATTAAAGACCTATCACGATGATGATGCAGACCTGAGCCTGCTCAAAGAGAAGAAAATAGCGATAATAGGATTCGGAAGTCAGGGGAAGGCTCAAGCGATGAACTTACGCGATTCCGGAATGGATGTAATTATCGGGCTTTCATCGGATAATTCGATGAAGGCGGCGCGAAATGAAGGGTTTACGGTTTACGAAGTTGCCGAGGCGTCCTCTAAGGGAGATATTATAGTTTTCCTCTTCCCGGACCAGAAACACAAGGAGGTTTACGAAACTGATATTGCCCACAACATTTCTCAGGGGAATGTATTAATATTCGCACATGGTTTATCGGTGCATTTCGGATTGGTGAATCCTCCCGCGGACACTGACGTTATCATGGTTGCTCCGCATGCTCCCGGCGCCATTATGTTGGAAAGATTTAAGCAGGGAAAGGGAGTGGCTTGCTTCATTGGAGTTCATAACGATTTCAGCGGGAAAGCTAAGGAAACAGCGCTGGCTTATGCCAAGGGGATCGGATGCACCAGGGCAGGCGTATTCGAAACCACGTTTGAACACGAGGCGGTCGGCGATTTATTCGGTGAACAGGTGGCATTATGCGGAGGCCTTAGCGAGCTTCTTGAAACAGCCTTCGAAACTTTGGTTTTAGGTGGTCTCCCGGCAGCCAACGCTTATCTTGAATGCGTACAGCAGCTCGATTTGGTCGTTGAACTTATCAAAAAGCATGGTATCGCGGGGATGTATAACCGGATTAGTGACGTGGCGGAGTATGGTTCTTATTCAATCAAAGGCAGGGTAATCAATGAATTGTCCAGAAGAGCAATGAGATCGATACTTCAGGAGATACAGGAGGGCAAATTCATCAAGAAGATGATGAAAGACTACGAGAAGGGATATCAGGACTATATCAAGCTCAAAGAGAAAAATGAGAAACATCCTATCAACGAGGTGGGAAAAGTAATCCGTGAGCGGATGGATGATTAACGAGTGGAGTTGACCAATAGTATGTGTCTTTATTTACTCAGTCGCCGCCAGCGGTTCATTCGATGGATATAAACCTGTATAAATCTGCTTATTGATAATAGTTGTAGAATTATAAATGCGACTATATATTTTAGTATGATACAGCTTTGATTATTAGTTCCACTCAATTCGAATTTCGGAGAACGATATGAAATCCATTCCATCCATTCTACTGATCGTGGTTTTACTATCTCAAGTTGGCAGCGCATCTCAAGGGGCGATCGATGAACCTTTACTGGAGCGCTTGAGAGCATCGTCAATACCAACCGACCATGATCGCGCCATGTATAATGCGCTTACTGAAAATGATATCAATAAGTTAGCTCTGAACCGAGATATGGTTAATGCGCACAACACTCTTTTCAGCCACAAGATTAAAACCAAGGGGATCACAAACCAGAGAAGCAGCGGTAGATGCTGGTTATTTGCGGGATTGAATATACTCCGCCCAAAGATGATCGAGAAATATAAACTGAGTGATTTCGAATTCTCGGAAATATATCTAACCTTTTATGACAAGCTGGAAAAAGCTAACACATTTCTGGAAAGCGTAATCGCTACTGCCGACAAGGATTTGATGGACAGGGAAGCGGAATTCATAATCAGGCATCCATTCGATGACGGGGGCTATTGGGATTATGTGGTGGATTTAATAGAAAAATACGGAGTGGTTCCCAAGGAGGTTATGCCGGAAACGCATAACAGCAACAACACCGGAATGATGAACCGATTGATAACCAGAAAGCTTCGGCAGAACGCCTCGGTTCTGCGTAATATGTACCGGGATGGAGCTACCTCGGAGGTTCTTCGCGAAGAAAAAACGCGAATGCTGGAAGAAATATATAAGATGATGACCCTTAATCTTGGCGAACCTCCAACGGAGTTCACCTGGAGATATGAGGACCGGGATACGGTACTGAGCGAGCCGAGGAGATATACGCCGCAGGATTTCTATTCGGAAGCAGTGGATGTTGACCTTAAGGATTATATCTGCTTGGTTGATCATCCATTGCAGGAGAGAAACAGACTGTATCGGATCGAATGGACAAGGAATATCAGCGATGGAGAAGATATTACTTTCGTTAACTTACCCGTTGCGGAGTTGAAGAAGTATACTTTAAAGTCGGTTCTTGATGATGAACCGGTTTGGTTTGCCAATGATGTGGGAAAACAGAACTATCGTGAACACGGAATTCTGGCGGAATCAATTTACGATTACTCCCTGATTTATAGTACCGATTTCAGATTATCGAAAGGCGATCGTTTATTGTTGCGGGACAGTTCCCCCAATCATGCCATGGTGTTGATTGGCGTCGATGTAAAAAGCGACAAACCGGTTAAATGGTTGGTTGAGAATAGCTGGGGCGGAGATCGGGGTGACAGCGGTAAGTGGACGATGTATGATTCCTGGTTCGATGAATATGTCTATGAAGTCGTGATTCACAAAAAGTATCTTCCCAACGATATTTTTGAAATTCTGGAATCCGAACCGATAATCCTACCCCCCTGGGATCCGATGTGGGAATTACTTGAGTAATCGAGGTTGTTATACTTCGCGGGTCAGACAGAAGGCTTTTAACTTCGACGAACCGCCTTATATAGCTTTTAAAATATAGTTGACAAACAAACGCTAACTGCATAACTTAATAGATTTTGCGGAGTTTACCCCAGCGAATAATTGACAATAAGCCCGAAAGATATTTTAGAAGAGTATCCACAAGGCTTCAGAATCATCGGCTAAGCCGTAACTCATTGTGTTCTATTGTATTATTGTTTGTGGTCGGGGATATTGATTAACCGATTTCGCTTTTGTGAATCTAAAACAGGCAGGTAATTTGATGAAAGTTGAAGTAAATGTAACCGAAGGACGAGGAACTCGCAGGGTACTTGATGTCAGGGTTCCGGTCGAGGAAGTTGAAAAAGGCTACAAAAAGGCGTTAGTCGAAATCCGAAAAGAGATTAAGATACCGGGATTCAGGCCGGGAAAAGCGCCGGAGAATATTATAATGTCGCGCTTCGGGGATGATATCACCCAGGCGGTCATGGAGGATATGGTTCCCAAAGCCTTTGGCGCGGCGTTAAAAGAAGCGGATATTGAACCTGTCGGTGAACCGGAACTTAAAGACCTCAACTTGGAAAGAGGCAAACCTTTGGAATTCAAAGCCACTGTGGATGTAGAACCGGAGTTTGAGCCCACCGGTTACAAAGGACTAAAACTCAAGCGTATAGATTTCGAAGTTACCGATGAGGATGTGGAAATGGGTATAATGGGGCTAAAAGATCGCCTGGCGGTAGTTGATGAAGTCGAACGCCCGTCACAAAAAGGCGATATCGTCTTTGTTAAACTTACTAAAATCAGAGGCGGCGACTATATCGGAGAAGATGAGGAAATCGGAATGTCGGATATTGAGCTTGATACCAAGCGAAGTCTTCCGGAGTTTGTCGAGAATTTAACCGGTTTATCTGTTGGAGAAAAAACTGAGTTCACGGTTAGGTATCCGGAGGATTATTTCGACGAGGATTTGGCGAATTACACGATAAGGTATCGCGCGGAAATACAGCATATTCGTGAGAAGAAACTTCCCGAGACCGACGAGGAATTCATCAAAAACCTGAACTTAAAGGATGAGGATGGAGGTCCGCTCCCACCGGAGAAATTAGACGATATAGTGAGGAAGGATATCGCGGAGAGGTTTGAGATGAGCAATCGCCGAAGTATGGAATCGCAAGCGGTGGACTCTATTACCAAGGCGAATCAGTTTGATATTCCGATATCCCTTCTGGAGAGATATACCGACAGCCTGGTTGAGGAACAAAAATCAAAGAACCCGAAAGCCGATGAGGAAAAGTTGAGAGAGGATCTCCGTCCTACCGCGGAAAAGTTTTGCCGATGGTTTTACATACGGGATGCGATAGCGGCAAAGGAGGGTATCACGGTTGATCCGCAGGAGATAACGGACTATCAGAAAAGAATTGCTAAGCAAAGCGGATTGGATGAAGCTGATGTGTTTCAATTTTACAAAGCGGGTGATCGTCTGGAGAGAGTGAAGGAAGAGCTTCTGGACGAAAAAGTTCTGGATTTTATAATCGAAAGTGCCGAAATTGAGGATATAGAAGAAGAACATGAGAAACCAAAGAAGAAGAAATCGATAATAATCACTCCGGAGGATAAATAAGGATGCCATTGATTCCAATTGTTGTCGAACAGACGGGAAGGACCGAAAGAGCTTATGATATTTACTCGCGTCTGTTAAAGGACCGTATTGTCTTTATAGGAACGCCGATTGATGATAATATCGCCAATCTCGTAATAGCTCAGTTGTTGTTTCTGGAGGCTGAGGACCCTGAAAAGGACATATTTCTGTATATAAATTCACCCGGCGGTTCGGTTTCGTCCGGGTTGGCGATTTACGATACCATGCAATTCGTGAAGCCGCAGGTGGCAACCACATGCGTGGGTATGGCTGCTTCCATGGGGGCGCTTTTGTTATGCGCGGGAGCCGATGGTAAACGCGCCGCACTTCCCAACGCCAGAGTTATGATCCATCAGCCGTGGGGCGGAACCCAGGGACAGATTTCCGATATAGAAATACAAACCAAAGAGTTCCTGGTTTTAAGGGAGAGATTAAACCACATTTTGGCCAAACATACCGGGCAACCATTGGAGAAGATTCAGAAGGATACTGATCGGAATTTCTGGCTCTCAGCCGAGGATTCCAAAGAGTACGGGCTGATTGACGAAGTTTATGAAAAGAAACAGGGATAATATAGAAGAGATCACATTTAGTATTGCATAAATACTAATTAAGTTGTAGATTAAAACCGGATATAACTTTTATCCGGTTTTTTACGGAGTATTATGAATAACGGTAAGAATAGTAAGAATAAATCTTTTGAGAAATTTTGCTCTTTCTGCGGAAGGCCCAAGGATAGCGTGGAAAAGCTTTTTATATCGTCGGATAATTCGATATGCAACCGATGTGTGGAACTCTGCAATCTGGAACTAAAGCGGATGCATCAGGAGGATATCGTCCCCAAGCATTTCGTGCTTCCCAAACCCCAGGAATTAAAAGAACATCTCGATGCTTATGTTATCGGTCAGGATCGCGCCAAGAAATCGCTGGCGGTTGCGGTCTATAATCATTACAAGCGAATCCTTTTTCCTCCGCGAAAAGACAATGATGTTGAGTTGGAGAAAGCGAATGTTCTGCTTATAGGTCCCACCGGCACCGGCAAGACGTTACTGGCAGAGACCATGGCGAAAATACTGAAGGTTCCGTTTACCATTGCCGATGCAACCGTATTAACCGAGGCCGGTTATGTCGGTGAGGATGTCGAAAATGTGTTGGTGCGTCTGCTGCAGGCGGCTGATTATGACGTTGCTCGGGCTGAGCGCGGTATTGTTTATATCGATGAGATCGATAAAGTTTCCCGGAAGGATTCGAATCCATCTATCACTCGCGATGTTTCCGGCGAGGGTGTTCAACAGGCATTATTGAAGATACTCGAGGGTACGATATCTTCGGTTCCGCCTCGCGGCGGGCGAAAGCATCCGGAGCAACCGCTCGTTCAAGTTAATACTAAAAACATTCTGTTTATCTGCGGAGGAGCATTCATCGGATTGGAGAAGATTATCCAGCGCAGGATAGGCAAAAAGGTTCTCGGTTTTCATGCTCCTACGGTTCGCGCAGATGCGGGTATAGGAGAGCTGTTATCACAGGTGAGCGCTGAGGATATCATCAATTACGGAATAATTCCCGAGATGGTCGGAAGACTTCCATTGATTGCATCTCTGACCGAGTTAAGCAATGAAGCAATGAAACAAATTCTTCTGGAGCCGAAAAACGCTATCGTCAGGCAATACCAACGTTTCTTCGAGATGGAAGGGATTGAGCTGGAATTTACCGACGAGGCTCTGGATAAAGTAGTGGAATTAACTCAAAAGCGGGGAACCGGCGCAAGAGCCTTGCGGGCGGTAATGGAAGAGGCTATGCTGGAGATTATGTATGAAGCCCCTAACTACAAAGGTATATCACGGTGTATCATCACTCCCGAAGTGATCATTGACGGTGCGGAGCCGGAATTGGTTAAGGAGAAAAAGAAAAGGAAAAAAAGCGCCTAAGGATAATACGATAACTGCCGTATCGACACCTGGCTTTCTGTAACAATCACGACATTTTACCCAAGTTTATAAGATGGCAAAAGATAGCAAAACTAAATCCAAAAAGAAGAAAAACCGCAATTTTAACTCCGAGTCCGGCTTTCAGATATACAGGGACGGAGAAGAGATTAGCATCCAGAAGCGACTTCCCATTCTTCCACTGAAGGATATGGTTATTTTCCCCTTCATGGTTTATCCGCTACTGATTGGGCGGCAGATGTCTGTTAACGCGCTTCAGGAAGCGATGGTGATAGACCGTCAGATCTTCCTTTGCACTCAGAAGGATCCCAATATAGAAGAACCGCAAACGACTGACCTGAATAGAATAGGGGTTGTGGCGCGAATTCTTCAGTTGATGAAACTGCCCAACGGCGCCATCAAAATACTGGTGGAAGGACTGGTTAGAGCCAGAGCGCGAAGAATTACCGAGAAGGATGGATTTTACAGAACCGAAGTTAAGATCATAGATTTCGATCCAATTAAGTCGACCCTGGAAAATGAAGCGCTTCTCAGAAACCTTATAACACAGTTCCATGAATACGTCCGATTGAACAGACGTCTACCCGAGGAGATACTGTCCACGCTAAGTAATATCGATGATTCTCAGCGCCTTGCCGATACCATTTCAGCGCACATTATTCACCGTCCGGACGTCAAGCAAAAGATACTGGAGGCAACCGATCTCAGGTATCAATTGCTGGAGCTATCCACTCTGTTATCCTCCGAAATCGAGATATTAAAACTCGAGCAAAAAATCGACGGTTCGGTCAAGGACAATCTTTCCAAATCTCAGAGGGAATTCTATCTTCAGCAGCAACTGAAGGTCATAAAGGAAGAACTCGGGGAATCGGAGGACAGTATAGAAGACATTGAGCTTGAAAAGAAGCTCAAGAAAGCCAAACTCACCAAAGAAGCGCGTAAAAAGGTGGAATCGGAGCTCAATAAGCTAAAAAAAATGCATCCGTTTTCAGCCGAAGCCGCGGTTGTGCGCAACTATCTTGATTGGATCGCCAACATACCCTGGAAGACACGAACCGAAGATAGATCGGATATCAAGGAAGTAAGAAAAATCCTTGATGGCGATCATTACGGATTGGAGAAAGCCAAGCAGAGGATATTCGAACACCTGGCTGTTATAAGACTCGCCAAAAAAGTTAAAGGCCCGATACTTTGCTTCGTAGGTCCTCCCGGGGTAGGAAAGACCTCGCTGGGGCGTTCCATCGCTTCAGCGTTAGATAGAAAATTCGTAAGGATGTCACTTGGGGGTGTTAGAGACGAGGCTGAGATTCGAGGCCATCGGAGAACCTATATCGGCTCCATCCCAGGCAGGATTATACAATCCCTGCGAAATGCAGCTTCATCGAATCCGGTTTTTCTGCTTGACGAGATAGATAAGCTCTCCCGGGATTTTCATGGCGATCCGGCGGCGGCATTGCTGGAGGTGCTGGACCCTGAACAGAATCACACCTTCGTGGATCATTTCGTGGAAGTTGAGTTCGACTTATCCGATATCCTCTTTATTACCACCGCCAACACTTTATCCGGAATTCCTCCGGCTCTTATTGACCGCATGGAAATCATAAGGCTTCCCGGATATCTCGAGTTCGAGAAAATAAATATAGCTAAGGATTATTTGATTCCGAAGTTACTCGGCGAACATGGATTGGATAAAATCAAGGTCGATTTTTCCCGATACGCACTCCAACACATAATCCGTAATTATACCAGGGAATCCGGCGTGAGGGAATTGGAGCGGAAACTGAAGGCAGTATTCCGAAAAATAGCCGAAGAAGTTGTGTTGAAACCCAGAAGCAAACAATTCAAGGTGGACAAAAAGAAAGTGGAGGATTTCCTGGGAGTTCCGGACTACCTCGAACCGGAGCAGTATAAGGATCCTCGTGTCGGTGTGGCGATAGGTTTGGCATGGACACAGTTCGGCGGTGAGGTTTTACCGGTCGAGGTGGCGATTATGAAGGGAAAACCCAAACTGCAGCTTACCGGGAAATTGGGAAAGGTAATGCAGGAATCTGCGCATGCGGCTTTATCCTATGTTCGTGAAAATGCGCAAAAATTCAACATAGATCCGGAGTTCTTTTCGGATTTGGAAATCCATGTTCATATACCGGAAGGAGCCGTTGATAAGGACGGACCGTCTGCCGGTATCACTGTCGCCACCGCTATTATCTCCGCACTTACTCACAAGCCTGTTAAAACCCAGGTAGCCATGACTGGCGAGATAACATTGCGCGGGGATGTTCTTCAAATAGGCGGCTTAAATGAAAAAATACTTGCCGCTAAACGCTCCAGGATTACCAATGTGATAATTCCTGAGAAAAATCGCAAAGACCTCAAAGAGATGCCGCGTGAACTAAAAAAGAACATGAATTTCATTCCGGTGAAAGACTACTCGGAAGTTTTCGAACATGCTTTCAATAACACCGTCAAATGACAACCTATGCCTCCCACTATAAAAAAGGTCGAATTTATCGGTTCCTTTCCCGACTATTCAAACGCCAAAATCCCGCATTTTCCGCAAATTGCTTTCGCCGGCCGTTCCAATGTAGGCAAATCATCATTGATTAATCGTCTGGTGGGGCGGAAATCCATCGCTAAAGTAAGTTCCACCCCCGGCAAAACCCGGTTGCTCAATTTTTTTCTTATTAATGATAGATATCTATTTGTTGACCTCCCCGGATACGGTTACGCGAAAGCTTCCAAGCGAGAACGAAATAGATGGAAACCGATGGTTGAGGCTTTCTTGTCCGGGAGTGATCAACTCAGAGGATTGATTATTCTTGTCGATGGGCGACGGGGAATTCAGCCGGAGGAATTTGAATTGATTGAATACGCCGAGCATTGTCAGGTAACGCCGGCCGTAGTTTTCACCAAGGCCGATAAATTAAACCAATCCCAACGCGCTAAAATTCGTAATCAATATAGCAATTGTCTATTCTTCTCGAGTGTAACAGGAGAAGGGAAAAAAGAATTGCTAAATTATGTGTTCGAGCTATTATAGTAGGTCACCATCACAATATCAGGTATCTAAATCTTGTGATTTAGAGAAAGGATGAATCCTTTCCATTAATGAGGTAAATATGCAAAGTAGAGTGGTTGTAGGCTGTCAATGGGGAGACGAAGGTAAAGGCAAGATCGTTGATTTGCTCGCCGATGATGCCGATCTGATTGTCCGCTTTCAAGGCGGCGCCAATGCCGGCCATACGGTCATAATTAAGGGCGAAAAATTTATTCTTAACCTTCTCCCCTCCGGTATACTCAGGGAGGGCAAAAAATGTGTCATTGCATCCGGCGTAGTAGTTGATCCCCGTAAACTACTTGATGAGATATCGGAATTAAAGCAGCACGGCATATCAGCAAGCGGAAGGCTTTTTGTCTCCGGTAAGTCTCATATAGTTTTTCCTTATCACAAATTTATGGATCAATATCTGGAGAAAGCGAGAGGGAAGGGGAGTCTGGGAACCACGAAAAGAGGAATAGGCCCTGCTTACACAGACCGAGTTGCCAGGGCCGGTATCCGCATGTATGATATTCTGGATGAAAATTACTTCAAAGATAGATTAAACGAAGCGCTGAAAATAAAACGCATTGGAATTCCCGATGCTGACGCGATCGAAGAACTCTCTGTAGAATTCAACTTCCAATTTATAAATAATATCGTTGATTCAATCAGGGAATATATTACAGATACCTCCCAACTGATATTAGGATCACTCAGTAATAAAGAATCAGTCCTTTTCGAAGGGGCGCAGGGATCACTTCTTGATATTGATAATGGAACATATCCGTTCACCACTTCTTCCAGTACTTTCCTGGGAGGTTTGTTCGTGGGATGCGGGATTGCTCCCTTTATACCCGATGAATCTATCGGGATTGTGAAGGCGTATACCACTCGCGTTGGGGCGGGTCCGTTTCCTACCGAATTATCGGATGTTACAGGCGACAAACTTCGGGAGAATGGCGCCGAATTCGGCGCAGCAACCGGCCGTCCCAGGCGTTGCGGGTGGTTGGATTTCCCGATTCTTCATTATACCAGCGAATTGAACGGAGTGAATGCATTAGCTATTACCAAGCTTGATGTTTTAAGCGGTTTGGATAGAATCAAAGTTTGCACCGGATACCGCTACAGGAATACGATACTTGAACGCTTCCCGGACAACTCATTAATTCTAAAAGACTGTCAGCCAATCTACGAAGAATATCCCGGTTGGAAGGAGTCCCTGGAAAAAGTCAAAGAGTATGAAGAGTTACCCGAAAATGCGAGATACTACCTTGATGCAATAGAGGAACGACTCAAAGTCAAAATCAGATACATCTCAATTGGCGCCGACAGGAGCCAAACCATCCGAAAGTACTAATAATTCAGGCAGCATGAATCAGGTTTTCGGACTATTCCATAAAAGTTAAAATGCAGCTAAGTGTAATCCTGGCATATATATCGATGATTTCCACGGTTATTCCGTTGGTGGTTGCCCTTTTCCTCTTCAAAAAGCTCAGCATTGAGATGAAGTTATTCCTTGGCTATTTCGCTATTACCATAGTGGTCGATTCAATAAGCCTGTATCTTATTATGACCAAGGGATCGGTCTTCTGGATGCATCACTACTTCACGCTTTTCGAGTACTTCACATTCGCTTCACTGTTTCTATACTGGCATAAAAGGAGATGGGGAAAGCTGGTTTCCGCTCTCTCAATGCCGATCTTTACCATATTCTGGATTGTCAGCAAAATATACTTCGAACAGCCGGACGATTTTGACTATTTAACTTCGACTACCGAGAGCGTATTTTTAATAGCGATATCGATTTTCTACTTCCTGGAGTCGGCGGAATACGCATACCCCCGTATATCCAAACGATACTCGTTTTGGGTAACCTCCGGTGTGTTGATTTACTTCTCATCCAATTTCCTGACCTTTATTTTCGCAAACGTTGCTGAGTTTTGGTTTTTCCATCATGTGATTAATTTTTTTACTAACATGCTATTTGTTTATGCTTTCTATCTTTGCGCAGTTTCTGCAGCAGACAAATAAGTTCTGCCCGTGCTTTGGATCATAACTTTGCTTTCATGTATTTCTAATAAAATTATATTGCAACTGACCTTTAAGACAATTAACATCATATAATGTAAAAAATGACGAAATAACGGAGGATGTAATGAGAATTTTAGCCATTTTTTTGTGTTTATTGTTGGTAGCAAGTTTCGTGATTTCCACCGGAATCGCCGAGGAGGATGAAAAGAAATCATATAAGGTAGAATCAATAGCGGTGGGTGATACCATCCAGCTTCCCCCGCCACGAACCTCCAGCTCCTTCAGTATTGAACAGGTTATCGCCGAGCGCCGTTCCGTCAGGGAGTTCACCGATGCTGTAATCAGCTTGGAAAAATTATCCCAGTTGCTCTGGTCGGGTCAAGGGATCACCGATGATAGACGCGGTTACCGCGCTGCTCCCTCAGCAGGCGCCAAATATCCTCTTGAGATTTATGTGTTCGTCGGTAACGTTCAGGATATCCCGATCGGTCTGTACAGATACTTCCCTTATGAACATCAACTGATCGTGGTGGCTAACTATGACAGGCGCAGGGACTTAGCTCGAAGTATCCCACCAAATCAAATCGATAGGATCCTTGAAACTCCGGTTGTTTTCGTTATCGGAGCGGTAATGGAGCGAACTACCCGGAAATACGGCACCACCCGCGGTCCTCGATACGTATATATCGAAGCGGGAGCCGCCGCCGAGAATATAATGTTGCAAGCGCAAGCGCTTTATCTGGATACTCTTATGTGGGGCGCTTTTGATGATAATTTTGTCTACAAAGCCTGCCGCATGGACCGAGAAGAACCGATTTTAATAATGCCGATCGGATATAAGAAAAAACTTTAGTCAATCCGAAATTATACAGTCAGATTCAGTAGTTAATAATAACTCGAATTATGAAGAAATTTTTCCCGTATAATCCTGACTTCCCGTCGCATCTCGAAGAGTACGCAAACCAGATACGACAAGCCATCAGGTCTAATAAACACCACGACTTTCGTCGTCATCTGTTCCTCAATTTTATGAGAACAGCATTTGGGGTAGATCCGGTAGAAGTTAAGATTGAGGAAAAGGTTAAAGTAGAGGAAGTGAGGGGACGAATCGATGCGTTATTTAAATCCATTATATTCGAGTTTAAGTCAAATATCGAAGCGGAACGCTCAGCAGCTATAATCGAGATGAAGAAGTATTTCGAAGCACAGGAAGTCCCTTCGGATTATCTTGCTGTTTTAACCGATGGACTTCGCTTTGAAATCTATCAATATGCGCTGGGGAAAGTTGAAAATATCTCTGAGTTTTCATTATCACCCAATGATCCTTTCGGCACTTTTTTCAATATCGACAAAATCCTCTTCGCATCCAAACCTGCGCCACCGAGTGCGGAGGATTTGAGCGTTAGATTCGGACCATTCAGTGCAGTATATCACAAGAGCAGATTGATCATGGAATCGGCTCTTGATACGCTTGGCGATGATGACGCACTAAAAGTCAAGTATAATGAGTGGAATACTCTGCTTTCCAGAGTATATGGCGAGAAGGTCGGGGATAGACGCCTGTTTATCACCCATACTTACCTGGCTGTTTTGATTCGTGTATTGG
>WJIR01000272.1 GCA_014730175.1 Candidatus Zixiibacteriota bacterium | reverse complement strand
GGATGAGGGGATTTATCGGGATACAAACATGCTTATCTCTTCGCATTCGGCTTCGAGCTAAGCATGCCACCCTTCGCTGGCGAGTACGGCGACCCGACAGTACTTGATAATGATAATCACCGAAGGGCAAGCCTTCGGCTATGGATTTATAATCACTTCGATATTTCCGGTCTACATGGCCAGCATTCTTATTGCTTACCAATCATATTATTTATCTCTGCCATTCGGGAGTCTGGCTTATCGGAACTCCTGTTTCCACCGGATTATTGGGATCGCTGCTCCACTCAAACCAACCACCGTCGTACACGGATATCCTCTGCCATCCCATCAGGTAGGCGTTCATAAAAGCCTCGCTTCCTCGCCATCCGGTGCCGCAATAAAAAGCGATATACTTTTCCGGTACGATTCCATCCTCCGCCCAGATCTCGGCAATCTCGTGATATTCTCTCATGGTATGATCATTATTTCGGTAGTTCTCCATGTGATAAGCATCACTTCCGCAATTACCGAATATCGCACCTGGTATCCTTCCGGTTTTCTCTATATAGTTATACCCGCTGACATTCCCGATAAACTCTTCCCAGCTCCGCACACTCACCAGTTCGCCGTCATCAGAAGCCAGCAATTCTTTCGCCTCCGGCGTATCCACTATGAGATCGGGATGTTGCGGAATCTCGCATCCGAAATCATTTACCGGCCGCAGCTCTCCCTCCTCAGTGCTTATCTCATATCCGGCACCGATCCAGGAAGCCATACCGCCGTTAAGAATCCTAACATCCTTGACTCCGGCGTAAAGCAGAATCTGGGCGCAGCGCATGGCAGCCAGATGCCCAGCCATTCGCCCGGGATACTCATCTTGGTTATTGGGATGATTGAACCGCCCGTAAAGTATAACGGTGGTATCCTTGCTAATACCGAGATCGACGAATGCCTGGTGTAGCTCCTCCGGCGAACGACGGTTCCAGGTTTTGGAGGATTCAAGGCTTTCTGTATCCATATGTACCGCACCCGGTATATGTCCCGATTCGTAATCTTTGCGATAACGATAACTGGCGTGACAGATAACGTAATCCGATCCGTTGTATGTTGGAGGTTTGGAACCGTTGATCAGCGTATGTATCCATTCCGGGTAAACTAACTGTTTATAGCGCGGAAGGTATTCCATCGGGAGCTTTTCATTTTCAGACCACTCCGTAAAACGATCAAAAGTGTGGATATCTTTGAAGCCTTCGTCGGCGAGTTTTTCAGCCATCTCTTCAGTATCGTCTGCCCTGTAGCCATAAATAATAAGCTGCCTATCCGGGGTTATCTCTTTTTTCTCCAAAATCTCCTTCCATTCTTCGGATTGCGTCCATTTGAGAGGAAAGGATGTTGCGCCCTTTATATGTCCTCCGCGTCGCTCGCTGTTTAAAGCCCATCCATTGTAGGCTTCAACAGGACGGATATCTATCAGAACAGGAGACTGTTTCCCAATAAGCTCCGAAAGGTCGTCTATATTCATACTTTTACGATTTGCCATTTTGCTGATCCTTTCGATAAAATAAGCAATTACCAATTAACCGCACTAACATAATCATTTCCCTTATATTAATCAACCTCCATAGTATATTAACTATGAATGGTTCCTGATATGTCGATTTTGGCGCTATAATCAGCAAGACTTGGAGCCGGATCCTTGATTTTATATATTGTACAACACCGGTTAGCAGCATGATTTTGATATCTCATTTAGTTATCTACGAATTTTGGAAAGCGGTAGAAAAATCTTGACAAAATACGGGGTATGACCTAAAATTCCATTTAAATTGTGAACAACTTCACAAGTTAGGCGTTTAAATATAATAATAAGGTTTGGAATCGTGGTTAGAATAACTGGAAAGAGAATTTCGGAGTCGACAATTCATCGTCTTTCGCTTTATTATAGATTATTAAAAGTGTTACAGGATGAAGGTTATGAAACGGTTAGTTCCAAGGATCTGGCGGATCGCGAGAAGCTAACACCGGCACAAGTGCGAAAAGACCTCTCGTTTTTCGGTCAATTCGGCACTCGTGGTTTAGGCTATCCTGTTACGGAATTAAGGCAACAAATAGCCGAGATAATTGGTATAAACAAGAAATGGAATGTGGCGCTGGTTGGAATTGGAAATGTCGGTTCGGCGTTGGTTTCTTACAAAGAATTTCAAAAGCAGGGTTTTCATATAAAACTGATATTTGACAACGATCAGAGAAAAATCGGCAGTTTTCATAAAGGTATTGAGGTACATGACGTCGTCAATCTGCGTCAGATGCTGAATAAGTATAATATAGAAATCGTAATTGTAGCGGTGCCGGGCGCCGCAGCTCAAGGAGTTGTCAATGAGGTGGTTGCGGCCGGGGTTAACGCCATTCTTTCCTTCGCACCCACCAATCTGAGGGTACCGTCCCATGTGACGCTTCGATCTGAGAATATGGCGATTGAAATGGAGCATTTGACATTTCATTTGACAAATGAAAACCTTTATTATACAGCCTAAAAAAAGACTTGACTCCGAGGAAGAATATAAATATCCTTATTGGACTAAAAGTAAAACTGTTAATTCCGAAACTTAAATAAGATGCTGAGATTGATTTACAAAGGAGCAATAGGTTATATCGCCTTGAGTCTACTTCTTATTATATCGTTGACTCCCGTCGACGGTTATAGCGTGTTGGGTGAGTGTCAACCTTATGGCGATGTGAACTATGAAGGCAAACCGGTGGAAAATGACCTTGTTGTCGAGGCAAAAGTAGGTGATGTTGTTTTAGCCACCTCTAAAACAATGGGAGGCGGTTATCACGTTACTATACCTGCGGATAACGAAAGCACACCGGATAAAGATGGCTGGAACGCCGGAGATGTGATCACCATTTATATTGATGGAAAGATCGCCACCCCGTCTTTCACTGCATTTACCGGAACTCAGCGTCACAACCTGGAAGTACGAACTCTGGACGTGAAACTTGATACCTGGGGTAAGATAAAAGCCCTGTTCAAATAGCGGAAAAGAAACCATACTGAATAAGTTAAATTTGATTAAGTCATATTCCATCAGCACGTTTTTTGTTACGCTGATGGTTTTCTTTTTGTCGGTCTTTGCGGTTAACTGTTCTCAGGATAAAGAGACAGCAGAAAACCAACCACAAGAGGAACCAGAGCTTTCGGCAGAGACGTTTGTAGAGATACATCTGGATCTGCAGAGAGTAGATAGAAAATACAGCAAAGTTCTTGATTCATTTTTGAAGAGGAACGATATTAAAGGAGAAGAATACCGGCTGATAGCCGACTCGCTTTTTATCGAAGCGAACCGCGAGTTAGTTACTGAGTATTCGAAGATAACCGACCGTCTCGGGAAAGAGAAATCCGAGGTTTTTTCGAGACATGGCGTTAGCGCGAATGAGTATGAAAACATGTTAAGAGCTCTTTCCAATAGCGAAAAATCGGAATGGGCTGATAGTGTAGCTAATCTGATTTCCAAAACCGGATAAGCTACTTTTATTAAAGATAAAGATTATTTTTTGTTTATTCGGAGGATTGCCGTATGAAACTTACACATCGGGAAGTCGATGGTATTATGATATTAGAGCCGAGGGGGAAAATAATGGGGGGACCCGACGCTACTCTGCTCCATGATCAGCTTCACGACTTCATCAAAGAGAATAAAAAGAAGGTGGTAATTAATCTGGCTAAAGTCGATTGGATGAACTCGACGGGTCTGGGGATATTAATCAGCGGTCTTACAACTATGAAGAACAACGGCGGCGAATTGAAGCTGGCTAATGTTACTGAGAAGATCGAGTCCCTCCTGACAATAACCAAACTTATTACGGTATTTGAAAATTATGATTCTCTGGATGAGGCAATAAAGAGTTTCAGTTGATTTGAAGGAGTTCCGGCAAAATTGGAGGTGGGTTTAATAGCCTACCTTTTTTATTTTATGTATGTCACTGAACCGTTAATATGAGTGAAGTAGTCAAAAAGCCGGGGAAAATCATAATCCCCAGCGACCAGGTATATCTACAGGAACTCGACGAATTCCTTGAAGAGACCCTTAGGAATTTCAGCATGGCCGAAGGGGATATCGCCGACGTGGCGATATCGGTGACCGAACTTGTCAATAATGCCATAGTCCATGGTAATGCCAGCGATCCGGACAAAATGGTGGATGTGGAAATGATCCTCAAGGATTCCAGCGTGGAAATTACGGTAACTGACGAGGGAGATGGTATCGATCTCTCCGATATTCCCGATCCCTTGTCTGATGAAAACATCCTCAAAGAGACCGGTCGCGGTATATTTATCGTTCGTTCCCTGATGGATGAAGTGGATATTACCGCAGGGAAGGATGGCGGTACGGTCGTGCGGTTGGTGAAGAAGTTCGATCCAGTTAAGTAGATCACTGGTGAAGGATAGTTAAGGATTGAAATGCTTAATGTTATCCTATCATTGGTGTTCGCGTTAAGCGGCGCTGTATTAATTCTTTTAAGCGGAATAATTTTACGCGAGAACCCTCGCGGAAGGATTAATCGCGTAACGGCGATGATGCTCTTCTTCGCGGGTATGGCTCCCGTGATGGCGACTATCTATTACTCCGTTATCGCCGGGTCCGGAAGCGACTATTCACCCCGGGTGCTCAACTTTTTCTATATCTGGGAACTTTTCTTCCCCAGCTTCCTTTTGTTCTCAGCCATATTCCCGGTCGAAAATCCTCTCTTTAAAAGGCGCAGACGTCTCTTCTATCTGGCATTCCTGCCGCATATAGTGCATTTGATACTGGTTTTGTTTTTCTCTGATCCCAGCGGGTTACTTTCGAAACTCGCAATTAAGAGCGACATTCCCATCTTTGGGATTCTGCTGGAATATATAGGATATATTCTGGCTCTTATAGTAATCGGAATTAATGCCATTTTCGAATTCCATGTCCGCTTCTTTTCCATAATCAACCTGGTGTATATCGTTGTCGCCTCAATATTCTTGTATACCGGTTATCGCAACGTTGCCAATCCCAGAATCAGACAGCAGGTCAAAATTATCACTTACGGGATCAGGATCGCGCTGGGATTATATATCCTTGCGTATATAATCCCCACGATATTTAATATCGAGCTCAATCCCCAGTTGCAGTATATGATGATTATAATTGGGCTGCTGGTTGGCCCCGGTTTCATTGCCTGGGCGATTCTTCGTCATCGCTTTTTGGATATCACATTAATCGTCCGTCAGTCCCTGGTCTATACGGTCTCTTCCGCAATCGTTGTCGGCGGATATTTGGTGGCGATGTCGCAGGTCGGTAGATTCCTAAGCTCCGTTTTCGGGGGCGGTCTGGAGGTGTTTCAGGTCGCTATCATGGTTATTGCCCTTCTTTTCTTCCAACCTGTATTAAATTTCGTAGATACCTCCCTGAGAAAACTGTTTATCAAAGGGAAAACCGATTATCGTGTCATCCTTGAGGATTTCTCCTCCAAGATTCTAACCTTGCTCGACATTAATAAGCTTATTGACGAAACCCTCCGAACCATAGGGGATGAACTGTTAATCGAGCGTGTTTTTCTGGCGCTACCAACAGATAATGGAAACTATTCGATTCACTCTTTTTCCGAAGAAGTAGAGACTAAGATCAAAAAAGACAGAGTATTGGAATCATTTTTGATTGTGAGGGAAGCTCCGGTCACCCGGGATGATATCCCCGCCCCGGCTCTTTCAGCAACGATTCGGGAATTTTTAAGAAATAAGAAAACCGAGCTAATTATACCGCTTGTGGCATCACACCGCTTGATCGGGTTTATCGGCCTGGGAAGGAAGGCTTCGGGGATGGGTTACAACTCCGAGGATATTACCATTTTTAAAGTATTGGCAAGCCAGCTCATGGTCGCTTTCAGCAACGCCAGGCTTTATCAGGAATCGTTGGAAAGACAGCGGCTGGAAGAGGAACTGGCATTGGCTCGGCAGATTCAGAGGCAGTTATTGCCAAAGAGTGTCCCCAGATATGGAAATATTAAATTCGCCACCTACTCGGAACCATCTCGGGAAGTAGGGGGAGATTTCTATGATTTCCTGATGACAAAAACCAATCGCCTCGCCTTCGGTATTGGGGATGCATCGGGCAAGGGAATCCCGGCTTCGCTTCTGATTGCGCGCATGCAGGCGATTTTGCACTCGGTGGCTAATTCCGATTTGGATGTCTCCGCTAAGATCGCTCATATCAATAATGTATTGTCTATGGGAAGTTCCGAGGGTAGATTTGTCACATTTTTCTATGGAGAGGTTGATACAAAGGCAGACAGAATCCAGTACTGCAATGCCGGTCACAATTATCCCATTTTGATACGGCAAAACGGGGATTGCGAATATCTAAAAGACGGAGGATTGCTTTTGGGCGTATTCGGCGATGTGAGCTATGTATCGCAGGCGATTGAGTTCAGCCGGGGGGATTTACTGGCATGTTATACCGATGGTGTAACCGAAGCCCTCAATGAAAAGGAGGTGGAATTCGGTGAGGACCGATTGCTGGATGTACTCAGCGATAATCGTCATCTTCCGCTTGACAAACTGCAGGAAACGGTTCTTGACAGCATCAAACTACATTGTAACGGTTATCCGATACAGGATGACTGCACGATGTTAATCATGCGAATCGAATGATATTTCACTGTTTTTTTCCGGGCGATAACTGACCTTTGAACCCGAATTTGCTTGCTTTTTGCGGATAAATTTATATAAATTTCAGGTTTGGAACAATTTCGATTGTCACCATTAAAACCGTAAACCGATGAGAATAATTATCTAATTCAACATACGAGAGAGGAATAACAAATGATAGGAATTACCGGCTATGGCGCCTATATCCCGCGATATCGGATAAAGGTGGAAGAGATAGCCAAGGTTTGGGGAACAGACGCCCCAAGTTATAAACGAGGTTTGCAGCTCTGGGAAAAATCGGTGCCCGGTCCGGATCAAGATACTATTACAATGTCAGTCGAAGCCGGAAAGAACGCACTGATAAGAGCCGGTATAAGTGGCGAGAAACTCGGAGCAGTCTACATCGGTTCCGAATCTCACCCCTATGCGGTGAAGCCATCGGGTACGGTGGTTGGCGAGGCGCTCGGCGCAACGCCGGACTGCCGCTGCGCGGATTTCGAATTCGCATGCAAGGCCGGAACCGAAGCGATTACTTGCGCAATGGCGCAGGTTGCCGCCGGCAACGTAAAATACGCACTGGGTGTTGGAGCCGATACGTCTCAGGGCGCCCCCGGCGATGCGCTTGAATATTCCGCATCGGCAGGCGCAGCTGCATTTGTGGTGGGACAGGATAATCTAATTGCAGAATGTGAACTCACATACACCTACATGACCGATACGCCCGATTTCTGGCGTCGCGAACATGAGTTCTATCCACAGCACGGTAGTCGCTTTACCGGCGAACCTGCTTATTTTAAGCATACTTTCGGTTGTGCAAAAGGGATAATGGAAAAAGCCGGTATGAAACCGGAGGATTTTGCCTATGCTATTTTCCACCAGCCTAACGGAAAATTCCCGATGCGCGCCGGATTGAAATTGGGATTCACCAAGGAGCAAATCGAACCGGGATGGTTAACACCCAGATTGGGCAACACTTATTCCGGAGCATCCCCAATCGGTCTGACCTCCACTCTGGATATAGCCAAACCGGGGGATAAGATACTGGTGGTTTCCTATGGTTCAGGAGCGGGATCAGACGGTTTTATTTTTAAAGTTACCGACCGGATTAATGAGGTCCGGAACATGGTTAAGCATACCGTCTGGTACCTTGATGAAAATAAAGTATATTTGGATTACGGAACCTACGCCAAGTTCCGTGGCAAAATCCGTAAGAACGATTAGGAGGTTAGAATGAGAGATGTTGCCGTAATAGGTGTAGGTATGAATAAATGGGGCGAGCTCTGGGATATGTCCATTCGGGATATCTTCACCGAAGCCGCTCTTAAAGCTATTGACGACTCAGGCGTTGACCATATCGACGCCATGTACATCGGATGCATGAGCTCCGGGCTGTTCGTGGGACAGGAGCATTTAGGTTCTCTGATGGCAGACTATCTCGGCCAGGGCAATATTCCCGCATCCCGCGTGGAATCGGCTTGCTGTTCGGGTGGTTTGGCGTTCCGAAGCGCATATATGGATGTCGCTTCCGGCATGAATGATATCGTCTTAGCCGGCGGTGTGGAAAAAATGACTGATGTCGGCGGCGACGGAGCCACGTATGCATTGGCTACCGCCGCTGATGGTGAATACGAAGTTTACAATGGCGCCACTTTCCCCGGGCTTTATGCGCTGATGGCAAGGGCTCACATGGAGAGGTATGGCACAACAAGAAAGCAGCTTGCCGAAGTCGCCGTTAAAAACCATGACAACGGCTCCAAGAATCCATTGGCTCAATTCCCGTTCAAGACCACTGTGGACGGAGTTATTAATGCAGTCATGGTGGCTGATCCGTTAACCTTGATGGATTGCTCCCCGATAACCGACGGCGCCGCTGCGGTTATCTTATGTCCCGCTGATATGATCGGTAAATACAAGAATCATCCGGCGGTGAAGATAATCGGATCCGGTCACGCTACCGATTCGATCGCATTGCATAGCCGCGATGATTTCACATCGCTTAAAGCCACCGAAATAGCCGGGAAGAAGGCTCTACAGATGGCAGGCAAGAAGCTTTCGGATATTAATCTTTGCGAGGTACATGATTGCTTCACGATCGCCGAGATCGTAGTGACCGAATCCCTCGGATTCTTCGAACCCGGGCAGGGCGGTCCTGCGGCAGAAGCGGGTGATACCCGCATAGATGGGAAGATTCCGATTAATACGTCGGGAGGATTAAAATCCAAAGGACATCCGGTAGGAGCAACCGGTATCGCTCAGATTTACGAAGTTGTAAGCCAGCTTCGAGGAGAATCCGGAGAGCGTCAGATCAAAAACGCCAAAGTCGGTATGGCTCAGAACATGGGCGGTTCCGGCGGTTCAACCTTAGTTCATATATTGGAGGTGATATAATGTTTCCGTCGAGATACTGGAGAGAGATACCTCATCGTTATAGATTAGAGGCGGGTAAATGCACGGGATGTGGTTTTGTTGCATTCCCTCGCAGGTTGGTCTGCCCGCAATGCGGTCAGCGTGAATTCGAGACCTTCAAGCTAAAAGGGGAAGGTGAGCTTCTGACGTATACTGTTATTCATGTCGGACCCTCGGCATTCGTCGATGATACGCCGTACGCATTAGGTATCGTTAAAATGGATGACGGCGTAAATATCACCGCCCAGATTTCTGATATTGGTTTGGATAACATTGAAGTTGGCGGAAGATATAAAATAGAATTCCGGAAAATTCAATCGGACGGACACAGCGGGATTCATGCTTATGGCTACAAATTCATACCGATTAGATAGTGTCATCTGTATATTCTAAAACCGCCGGATTCTTCGATCCGGCGGTTTTAAGGAGGCGCTTTGCGGGTAAATTTCAGAAATCTACTAACCAATGTGATAGTTCTTTTAATTACCACTATCATAGTATTGTTAGTCGGCGAATTTATCTGTCATAGGTTTATCGGTAAAAAATTGGCTGAGTATGTCGAGCATCAGCCGGCAATGCTTAAACCTGCGGATAATCCCGAATTGGGATATGTAATGATCTCTAACTATGAAGATTCCTGTTACGAGACCAACTCCGCCGGTTTTCGCGATCAAGAGCATTCTTTGGAAAAGCCTGAAGGGGTAAAACGAATCGTTATGCTGGGGAATTCAATCGGATTCGGATTATGGGTATGTGAATTTGATTCCATTTTTGCAAATCTACTGGAAGATGAATTGAACAGGCGAGAAGACGGAATCGTATATGAGCTCATAAACCTCTGCATACCGGGTTACAATTCCAAAATGCAGTTGGCTATGTTGAAGGAGGTAGGGGTTAAATACGATCCGGATCTGGTTATAACCGCATTTTGCATCAATGATTTTCATCAGCAGCCAAAACTGCGGCAAGAAGGAGGGAATTACATCTGGCGCACCGGAGGCAGGGGAACAAAAGCATCCAGATCGATTCTCAACGAATCGTGTCTGTTTACCACAGTGCGAAGTTTCTATTCATCACTGCTTGCAGATAAACTCGATTATAGCAGGATGGATTATGGCAATATCGTGGACGCGCCAAGATGGCAGCGGATGCTGGATGTTTTAACGGAAACCGATACCTATTGCGAAGATTACGGATGTGATTATGTAGTTGTTATTTTCCCTGCCGGAAATCAGTTCGGTCGATTTGCCAGAGGAACCGCTTTTCAAGAATCTCTGAAATCCCATTTTAATTCGCATGATATAGCTTATATCGACCTGTATGATACTTTCGAGCAAACCGGATTGGGTCCAAAGGAATTGTTTATCTGGGGAGTTAGGGATGAGCATCCTACCATCTTCGGTAACCGCATCAGCGCCGAAATGACATTGGAATATCTCTCCAACTCTGACCTCCTCCGGTAAAAAAGGGCTATCAGATACACACCATACATAGAAGCGAAATCGCCTAACCGGTATTCTTCATAATTTTCGTCATCGATAGCGGAAGCTTCATCCCGGATAATTCATAAAAACCAGGAATCCATAGCCGAAAGCTTGTCCTTCGGGAATTTAAAAATAATGGACCATTGACAACTTGGAATTGCGAGTTCAGAGAAATGCCAGAGGCGCGTAAACCTTCGACTACGGATTCGAAGTATTTGTGAATTACACAGGTTAGCCCTATATTAATTAAGTGGTCGAAATTTTGTAACTTCAAACAGGAGGAATTATGATCGGCAGTCTTTGTCATTTCGAGATCCCCGCCAAGGATATTGAAAAGTCTGGCGAGTTTTACAAACAGGTTTTCAAGTGGAAACTTAACACGTCGGATTTCCCTGGCTATGGATTGCTGGAGTTACCCAGAGAACCTCACGCCGGAGTCGAAAAACGGGAGCCATTTTCCAACGGGGTTATGATATACATACAGGTGGCTGATATTAGTCAAACATTGAATGTCGTAAGGGAGGCTGGAGGGGAGATAGTCAAGGGAAAAACTGAGATACCAAATATCGGATGGTTCGGGCTGTTCAGCGATCCCGACGGAAACGTAATCGGGGTATATCAGAGTAATAAATCCTAACGACGCCTGTGGAACACCGGAATTATAATCAAATATTTAATGAAATTCCTATAATCCGAATAAACAGCGCCGGTTGATTCTACAGCCGGCGCTTAATTGATGAAAGTGTTTGTGCTTGGTTACTTAACCAACAACATCCGTTTGGTGATTCTCGCCTCATCATAATTGATGACATAGAAATATACACCCGATGAATACTGTTCTGCATTCCAGGCAACTCGATGATTACCTGCTTCCATAAAATCATCAACCAGTGTCCTGATTCGTTGCCCTAACATATTGTAAACATCAAGGCGCACATTACCTGCCGAGGGCAAAGCATAGTGAATCGTGGTAACCGGATTAAAAGGATTGGGATAATTGTCGGCTGTCAGCATGGCGGGTAATCCCGCAGTTTGCTGATTGATATTGTTTGCCGGATCGCATTCGGAACCCCGGTAGATGCCGAAATTATGCCAATCTCCTCCCCAGTTGTCATTCCGAGTTGCATCAGTCATAGTAAGCATATCTCCTGAGGTAATCCTGAAGGGGAAGAAATTGGAATCTAAAGTTACGGATGGATAGTTGCCTGCAAAAGCCCAGTATTGATAGTCCCCAGGCTGCGCTGGAGGAACATTCTGACGGGTACCGGAGGCGCTGTAGCCATAATTAGGCGGCAATGGAAGATTATTGAAACGCTGGACGGGACCATAAAAGCTGCCGTTAGGAAGCTTCACTTTGATCCAGACATCCGGAGCATAGTATTCCGAAGTTTCGTTATTCAGAATCGCTGTAAATTCGAAATAACCACCGGAATTGGGAACTTCAATCGGATAATTCTCAGGAATCATCTTGACGGTATAGGGGGAGTTGGAGATATCATACTGATATCCAACGATAATCTTATATGATGTGTCCGGTTCGTAAACCGCCACGTCGCAAACGCCATAAGCCCGCACATAATCGCCGACCGCGTATCCGGTCGGATCAACCCCGGAGTTGTCGCCGATATAAAGATCCAGGTCTCCGCTTCCATCGTTAATTACGATAGTGGTATTACCTCCATTGTCGGTTATCGATTGGGCTTCGCCTCCAACCCACATACGAGCGCCCTCCCAGGCGATATCATTGGCGGCTCCGGTCGTGAAGGGGGTATCCCAAACATATTGATTAACGTCGATAACGGTGATATCAGCCAGATCAACTAATCGAGTGGTGCCGGCATTCTCATCAACCCTACCGGATAAACTCACCCAACTGCCAAATCGTAGTTCACTATGTTTAACGCTATCGAAAAGATTGATCCCTTTGCCGGATGAATCCTCGATATAAGCGTTAGTGACCAGCGGATGATAGATAGAGTCACCAAGCGTAACCACACCTTCGATATCTACGGTCAGACCGGCATAATCATCATAATTGTCCTGAATATCCGCAATTGGGATAGTGCCGCCGGTAGGTAGATCGTAGGCGTCACCGTTGACATAGAATTGGTTAAAACCTGTAGTGGTGATGATTATGTCGCCATCGATAATATTACCGCTGCCATCTCTGGTCTGATAAATCACGGAACCGACGTTTTCGATACGATCAACCGCCTGGCTATGGGGATGCCCGTAACCGTTGGCTCCCACCGATATAACGGAAACCTCCGGCATTAAATCATTTAGGAACGTGGTATTGGATGAGTTCATACTGCCGTGATGATTGACCTGATATACTTCAACATCTCCACAATCGGCGCCGATGGAGGTTTCGATATCTTTATAGTTTGAAGTATTATAGCCGGAAAGATCGCCAGCCACGAAAAATTGAAAATGATTATAATCTACCCTGAGCGAAATGCAGAAATCATTCTCATCATTAGGACCTCCGCCGCTGCAATTGTCCGATATGTACGGTTCGTTTAACTGCCCGTTTCCATTGAAGCCCAGGCAGGTTACGGTGACACCCCCGCCCAAATCGAATACCTGACCGTCGTAGATTGTATGACGAACTGGTGTTACATCATCTACATAATTGTCATATATCCAGGTGCAGTATTCCCATCCTCTGTCATAAACAGCATCGAAGGTCATGCCCCGATCGATAAGCCCGTTATTCGCGCCGATTCCCCCGATATGGTCAGCATGATAATGGCTGGGTATAAAATAGTCTACGTTTGTATAACCCAATCCGTTAATATATGATTCGACATTCGCCACCTGGTCTATATCGCCGCAATCTACCAACATAGTCTGGCCTGTTGGAGAGACAATGAAGGTACAGTCTCCCTGTTCCACATCGACACAGTGAATCTCCAGAGTTTGTGCAATGACGGAGGAAATACCGGTGAGAAGACATAGCGTTACCATTATCACTAAGCCCCGCTTAATACTTAGAATTGCCATATATTACTCCTTATTTAAAAGACGAATACCATTACGGTGTGAGTTATAACTCGATAAAACCATTTAATCTTATAATTTCGTTCCGAATAGTTTCCGAATAATACAATGATATGGATTTTTTTCTGTAGAAAAGCTATGGCGGGCGACTCTGAAGGTCGCCCGATTCATCTTTCTATGGTTAATAAATTACATTTAGTAAACCTATTTCTCAGGCAGTGTTCTGCCTTACTTAAGCAGAATCATCCTCTTGATCTGGTTGTACTCTCCTGCGGTCAATTTGTAGAAATAGACGCCCGAGGCTGTTCCGCTCATATCCAGATTGATTGTGTATATTCCGGGCTGCTGCTTTCCCTGAGGATATTCGGCTACTTTCTCGCCAAGAAGATTGTAAATAATTAAACTAACCTTAGAACGCTCAGGTATCCAGTACTCGATACCAGTCGTGGCGTTGAAAGGATTTGGGTAATTCTGAGAGAGAACAATGGTCTCAGGTAAATTCCCGTCGTAATCCTCTTCAATTCCACTCATCTCATCATTGTCCCTGGGTGAAATCTTGTACTCATCGAAATTATAAACGAAATTACCCCAGATTACAATGGTATCCCCAATACCGGTGAAGAATTGCTCCCCGTGATAAACTATAACTGTATCCTCACCTTCGAGGTCCTGAATAGTCCAGTTCCCGTATTCATCTGGCTCGGTTAGAATCTCCATAGGTTCATCGATTTTAACCAGAACGCCCTCGTACCATTCCGCTCTTGGAGAATCATTGGTTAAATCAGCCGCACCCACCTCTGTGGGATAAATTTCGGGCCCATTTCCCAAGGCTTGATAAAACTTAATATCGCCGATCTCGGTTTCGTTGAAATACTCCTGAACCAAACCGGCAATTATGAGAGTATCACCGCGCTGAGGATTTTTATAGTCGGAATTATAAATCTTAATTCCATTAAAGGTGCTGTAACTTTCATCCTGCACAAAATAATACGAGGAGATATGATCGGCAGTATCGGCGGTTACTACAGCCTTAACGGTCACATATTCCCCGGCTAATTGTGAGCTATCATTTTCAGAGGAGATCGGTTGCTGAACGGTGGCGATACCGGTAAATCCACCGTAAAAAGTACTCACGTCCGGATCGGGCATCGGCGTACCGCCTTCGCTTTCTATATCTTCGCAGGTCAAAGTATACTCGTGTCCATTATCCTGCTGCGTAGTCGTTAATCTCACCTTCGAATGGTCGCCATCATAAAATTCGGCATCGGTAGCTTCCAGCCCATCGGAGAAATTATAATTATCAGTATCCAAGCCTGTACCCGAGTCAACATTCATGTTGAATGTAACAAGTAAGTGAGTTC
>WJIR01000271.1 GCA_014730175.1 Candidatus Zixiibacteriota bacterium | reverse complement strand
TATCGATGTAATGTCAAGAAATGAGATAGTCACACTTAATGGTACGGTTGGAAGCGCCTATGAGAAGCAGTTAGCGAAAGCGGCTGCGTGGGTCGCCGGTGTGGACTCGGTCGATGCGAGTAATCTTGATATAAAACCCGGAGCTCGCGAGGAGATGATGCGGGAACAGAAGTTTTACACTCCTTCGGATGAGCAAATAAAACAGGCGGTATCTCAGGTTTTTGAAATGGATCCAAGAATCGATAAAGCCGAGATCGATATCGCAGTGAATGAGGCTACTGTAAATCTATCAGGCGAAGTGGATAACCTGATGGCGAAGAGAGCCGCCGAAGAAGATGCGGAGAACACTGTCGGCGTAACAGGCGTGACCAATCGAATAAAGGTGCGTCCGGAAGAGATAGTGCCGAATGAAAAGCTGGAAGAGCGAGTTGAAAGGGCTTTAGTGCGCGATCCCTATGTGGAGCTTTTCGACATCAATGTCAGAGCCAGAAATGGCAAAGTGATACTCGAAGGAACGGTTCATACCTCATTCGAGAAGACACATGCGGAAAATGTGGCGTCAGAGATTATAGGGGTAGTTCAGGTTGCCAATATGATCGACTACAAGCAGAAATGGTTATGGCAGCAAGATGATGACATTAAAGGGGCAGTGAAGCGTCAGATTTTCTGGGATCCTTATGTTGATCCGGATAATATTCGGGTTGAGGTGGAAAACGGTATCGTAACGCTTAGCGGGACAGTCAATAATTTCCGGGAGAAGGTCGAAGCGGAGGAAAACGCATTCGATGCCGGGGCAAAGGATGTCATGAACAAGTTACGCATCAAGGGCTAGCCTGGTAAGGGAGACAGTGAAGCATCGGGGATCCGGCGAGCGATTCCCCGCTGCTTCACCGGATTGAATTAATCACTGTTTCATACCACTTTTGAAAGATAAAGGCGCTTGATTTGTGAATAATGGCAATATCGGATATGTTAGTTCTATAAGGGGCAGTGTAGTGGACGCCAAATTTCCGGAGAAGCTTCCTGCCATGTATAATCTGCTGATAACAGGAGATCAGGAAGATGTATATATAGAGACTGTCGCTCTTCTGGATTCGGAAACAATCCGCGGTATCGCTATCACGCCTACCAGGGGATTATCACGAGGGATGCAGATAAATGATACCGGTCACCATTTGGAAACGCCGGTAGGGGATGATGTTCTGGGGCGAGTTTTTAATGTATTCGGCGATCCGATAGATCGCAAAGGGGAGATAGAGATCAAGGAAAGGCGTTCAATTCATACCGCGCCTCCGGCATTGACCCAACGCGAATCCACGCAAGAGATATTCAAAACCGGCTTGAAATCTATCGATATATTGGCGCCGCTTGAGCGCGGCGGCAAAGCCGGGCTTTTTGGCGGGGCGGGTGTCGGCAAGACCGTGCTTATAATGGAGATGATTCATAACATGGTCGGTAAATACGAAGGAGTCAGTATCTTTTGCGGGATAGGCGAACGAGTCCGAGAGGCGGAGGAATTGTACCGGGAAGTGAAAGAGAGCGGAGTACTGGATAACACTGTCCTGGTATTCGGACAGATGAACGAACAGCCCGGCGCCAGGATGAGGGTAGGGCATACCGCGCTGAACATGGCGGAGTATTTCCGCGATGAGAAGAACCAGGATGTTCTCCTGTTAATAGATAATATTTTCCGGTTCATACAAGCGGGGCAGGAGGTATCCGGTTTGCTGGGAAGGCTTCCTTCGCGTGTAGGATATCAGCCGACCATGGCTACCGAGTTATCCGAACTCGAAGAGCGGATATGTAATACATCATCTGGATCGATTACATCTATCCAGGCGGTTTATGTACCTGCGGATGATTTTACCGATCCAGCTGCGGTTCATACATTCGGCCATCTATCTTCATCGGTGGCGTTATCCAGGAAAAGGGCAAGTCAGGGTTTGTATCCGGCGATTGACCCGTTGAAATCAACATCAAAAATGCTCTCTCCATACGTGGTTGGCGACAGGCATTTTAAGATCGCTCGCGAGATCAGAAGGACATTGGCGGAATACGAAGACCTCAAGGATATCATCGCCATGCTGGGAATGGAAGAGCTGTCCCGGGAGGATCAGAATACCGTAAAAAAGGCGCGTAAGCTGGAGAGGTTTCTGACCCAGCCGTTTTTTGTCACGGAGCAGTTCACGGGTAAAAAAGGTAAAATGGTTGAGCTCGAGGATGCGCTCGAAGGCTGCGAGAGAATACTGGAGAATGAATTCGAGGAGTTGTCGGAAAGCGCGTTCTACATGATCGGTAAGATAGATGAAGTTAAAAAGCAGCCAAAGAGTGACCGCGAAGGAGATCAGGAGCGCGCAGAAGATACGGCTGAGGAAAGCAAGGAGGAAGCCTCTGATGAAGGTTAAGATTTACGCTCCGACAGAGAAAATTGCTGATGAAGAGATCAAAAAGCTAACGGCTGAAGGCATACACGGATCCTTCACGCTACTGCCAAAACATATAGATGTAGGCGTGCCGCTTCCGTCGGGTATCCTAAGTTATATATCCAAAGATGATGAGGAGAGAATATTCGCTTTAGACGAAGGGATCCTGGTCAAGCAAGGAGAGGGAATATTCATATCGGCTATGAAGGTGATTAAGGGGACAAGTCTGGAAACACTTCGAGAGGAAATGAATGAGAAAATTATAGAGATGAGCGATAGAGAGAAAAAATCGCGTTCGGCTCTGGCGTTGCTGGAGGGATCGATATTGCGGGAAATCAGCAGATATGGTGATATGATAAATGAATGATTCCGGGCGAAATAGACATGATGATAACAGCGAAGGGTTCGGTGAACATATCGGCAGAAAAGCCGAACGGAAGCTTAAAGCTCGGCGAGAAGGAAAGCTGAAGACTATCTGGTTCGGGCTCGGTATGTACGGTATGGTCGGCTGGGCTGTGGCGATCCCGACCGTCCTGATGACGGCAATCGGTATCTGGCTGGATGTTCAGACCGAGAGCGGAATATCATGGACGATCACCGGAATATTCGTGGGAGTGGTCCTCGGTTCGCTGAATGCCTGGTACTGGGTGAAGAAGGAAAGTAAACATGACCGAACTTGATATAAATTTCCCATTAGTAATCCTGTTGATAGGAGCAATTATCATTGCAATCCATCTCGTAAAAGCAGGGATAAAACGGATTGGGATACCTTCTATGGTGGGATTCATGCTGCTGGGTTTCTTGATACGGCTCTCTGACACCCAATGGAATTTCGTTACGCCCGGCTTAGAGGAAATACTTCTTTTCATGGCTAAGATCGGAGTTATAACGCTGCTATTCCGAATAGGATTGGGGAGTAACCTGAAGGGCTTGATGAGACAGCTCAAGAATGCGAGTTTTATTTGGATGAGCGGAGTAACTTTCAGCGCGTTTCTGGGATTTGTTACTTCATTCTATCTATTGCGTTTTGAGTTGGTTCCCAGTTTGTTTATCGCTACGGCATTCACCGCTACCAGTGTGGGAGTACCGGTTAGCATATGGCAGGAGGCAAAAGCTTTGAAGACAAAGCACGGTGAGCTTTTAGTCGATGTTGCCGAAATCGACGATATATCGGGAATAGTCTTTATGGCTGTCTTATTCTCAGTAGTGCCCGTGCTGGGTGATGCCAGCTCGGAATCAATGACCAGGCTTCTACTTTTTTCAATCGGTGGCATATTACTCAAGCTGCTTATATTCGGCGCCGGCTGTACGTTATTCTCCTTATATGTGGAGAGACACGTGACCGAGTTCGCAGGTAAGATAGCATCTACACCCGGATCTATGCTGATGGTTGCAGGCATCGGATTTATGATCGCAGCATTGGCGGGTATGTTGGGATTCTCGATTGCGATCGGCGCATTTTTGGCGGGGCTCGCTTTCAGCAGGGACCCGAAAGCGGTGAAGATAGACACATCTTATAAAACGCTCTTTGAACTATTCAGTCCGTTTTTCTTTATAGGTATCGGTATGATGATGGATCCTGGTGTATTAACCACCGCTGTGGTAATAGGTCTTATCCTGTCGGTATCCGCGTTCTTTGGCAAGTTAGTCGGTCATGGGCTCCCAAGCGTGTTGACGATAGGAGGCTCCGGCGCACTTTTGATTGGATTAAGCATGGTTCCCAGAGCGGAAATCACCATGATAATTATGCAGCGTGGTCATGCTCAAGGCAGTTGGGCGGTGCCTGCTGAAGCTTATGCCGGTATGGTGATAGTTTCTTTGTTAACATGTATAATAAGTCCGGTTATCGTTCAAAAATTGTTACGTCACTGGCGCGTTGTAGGAGGAGAAGTAAATGAATGAGGTTTTAACGTTAACTCTCTCGTTTCTGATGGGGATCGGAGTGGGTCTGTTTTTCTTTGGAGTACTATTATGGGCTGTGAAAAGGATTCCAAATGCTAAACATCCTTTTGCATTGCTGGTCAGTAGTTTCTTTGCCAGGTTGTTCCTTGCGATATTCTCGCTTTTTCTTATTTCGCAATACAGTGGTTGGAAGGGGCTGTTGATAGCTACGGCTGGATTCGTACTTACTAAATTCGTCTTTATTAGACTTGAAAAACCTGAGAGAGAAATATTGGAGAGAGTCGAAGGATGAACATTAGTCCTGATGAAATTATTATACTGCAGATAGGCGAATTCACGTTGAGCGCAACCATAGTATTCACCTGGCTTGTTATGGCAATCCTGGTGATATTATCGTGGCTTGCAACAAGGAAAATCAAAATCGAGGGCGATATCTCAGGTTTGCAAAATATGCTGGAATCGATCGTTTCTTACATCAGGGACGAGATTGGCGAAGTGATACCGCGGCAATCTGATAGATATCTTCCTTTCCTGGGAACTCTGTTCCTGTTTATATCGCTATCAAACCTGCTTGCGATAGTTCCCGGGTATCATCCGCCCACCGGTTCCCTTTATACTACCGTAGCTCTGGCATCCTGTGTCTTTTTTGCGGTACCGCTGTTCGGTGTTGTTGAAAGAGGTTTAAGTGGATATCTTAAAAATTATGTTAAGCCTACGCCGTTCATGTTACCCTTTAACATTATCGGGGAAATTTCGAGGACGCTGGCGTTGGCTGTTCGGCTTTTCGGGAATGTGATGAGCGGCACATTGATTATCGGAGTATTACTTAGCATAGCGCCGTTCTTCGTGCCCGTTATAATGAAATTGCTGGAGCTTCTGATTGGACAGATTCATGCATACATATTCGCGGTGCTGGCGCTGGTTTATATCGCATCGGCCGTGCGCGCCCATGAAGAAGAGGAAAAAGAGATTAATAATATAGAGGAGGATAATGATGAGTAGTGTAGACCTGATCGGAATGGCATCGATAATCGCATCGGGAATAACCATGGGTTTAGGTTCGATTGGCCCTGCGCTGGGTGAAGGACGGGCGCTGGCAAGCGCTTTGAACGCCTTGGCTCAACAGCCGGACGAATCGAACACGATAACGCGAACCCTGTTTGTCGGGCTTGCGATGATTGAATCGACAGCGATCTACTGCTTCGTGATCGCTATCATTCTGATATTCGCCAACCCGTTCTGGAACCATGTTATCGGATAGAGGTGATATAAAGTGAATATCGATTGGGTGACATTTATAGCTCAGGTAGTCAATTTTATCATCCTGATCCTGTTGCTAAAGCGCTTTCTCTACGACCGAATTATCAACGCGATGGATCAGCGTGAGGAACGGATTAATTCGCGGTTTGCCGAAGCTGATAAACGTGAGGAGGAAGCGAAAAGCCAGAAACAGGAATACGAGAAGAAGGCATCAAAGCTCGATGAAGAAAAGGAGCGGATAATGTCGGAAGCGCGTGAGGAGGCTGAGAAAGAAAAGAAGAAATTGCTACAGGATGCACGTGATGAAGTGGAAGATAAGAGAAGGAAATGGAATGAGTCCCTTAGCAACTATCAGAAAGGAGTGATCAGCGATATCCGCCGTAAGTTCGGAAATCAGATTTACAGCATCTCACGCAAGGTTCTCTCTGATATAACGGATAAGGAACTGGAGAAGCAGTTACTGGATGTTTTTGTCAGTCATATCGAAGAAGAAGATCTCAAAGAAATGATGGGCGACCAGGACAGTGAGAGTAATGACAAACAAAGAGTACAGATAACCTCAAGCTTTGACATACATGGAAACAGCCAGAAGAAGATTGAAAAAACTCTCTCCAAAAAGCTTTCAAACAGCGATGGTGTTGATTTCGAAGTGGATGATCAGATGATCTGCGGGATTGAGTTGAAATACAGCGGAAAAGTGATTAGCTGGAGTATCGACAAGTACCTGGATGATCTGGAAAACAATTTTTCCGAAATGATTAAATCCGTTAGGGAGGAAGAAGAGCAGAAGACTGAGTCGGACACCGAATCCTCCGAAGGGGGACAAGAAGAATCGACAAAGGACAAATCTTGATGCATTTCAGTATGAGTATGAAATGAGTACCACAAAGATAGAATATATCTTCGATCAAATAATATCCGTATCCGAGAATGTTATCGGCGACTACGAATGTAAGTTCGAAGCTCTTGATACCGGCATTGTAACATATGTCGGTGAAAGCGTGGCACGTGTGGGTGGATTATCGTCTATTCAATCGGAGGAATTGATTAGATTCCCCGGCAATAACTACGGTTTGGCTTTTAATCTCGATCCGGGAGTGATCGGAGTAGTCATGCTCGATAAAAGTAACGTTATTGAAGTCGGCGACGAAGCTCGACGCACCAATCGTGTAGCAGATGTTCCCGTGGGAGAGGATTTACTTGGCAGAGTGGTCGATGCGGTAGGAAGGCCTCTCGATGGAAAATCATCCCTTCCGAATCTCGACAGGATGCCCATCGAACGTGATGCTCCGGGGATAATGGACAGGGAGCCTGTGGAGGTTCCGCTTCAGACCGGATTAAAGGTTGTTGATTCACTCATACCGATAGGTCGGGGACAGCGAGAATTAATACTTGGCGACAGGCAAACCGGTAAGACCGCGATCACCGTGGACACAATCATAAATCAGAAGGACAAGGATGTAATATGCATATACTGCGCTATCGGTCAAAAGAGTTCCGATATCGTACAGGTGATATCCGAATTGGAAAGAAGAGGGGCAAAGCATAAGTCGATTGTGGTCGCCGCCGATGGTGAGGATCCGCCCGGACTGATTTTTATCACCCCGTATGCCGCCACGACAATAGGGGAGTATTTTCGAGACAAAGGCAGGGACGTATTGATAGTCTATGATGACCTGACCAAGCATGCCCGGGCGTATCGTGAACTCTCTTTGCTACTAAGGAGACCTCCTGCTCGCGAGGCATATCCCGGTGACATATTTTACATTCACTCGCGGCTTCTGGAACGAGCCACTCACTTGCACAGCGATAAGGGTGGGGGATCATTAACCGCATTGCCGATTGTTGAAACACACGCTCAGAATATTTCCGCTTATATTCCTACAAATCTGATCTCGATTACCGATGGTCAGATCTACCTGAACCCGCAGTTGCATAGCAAAGGGATTCTTCCGGCGGTGGATGTCGGTAAATCAGTCTCCCGCGTCGGCGGCAAAACACAATTACCGGCATATCGCAAAGTTGCCGGAGATCTTCGTTTATCATATTCGCAATTTGAGGAACTGGAATCATTCGCTCGTTTCAGTACACGTTTGGATGAAGAAACCAGGAAGAAACTGGAACGAGGTAAAAGAGTACGGGAGATATTCAAACAACCGCAGTATAGTCCGCTCCCCGCGCCGCAGCAGATAGCGGCGCTTATCGCGATTAATCGGGGACTTCTGGATGACTTGCCGCTCGAGAAAATCAGCGACGCCGAAAAACGGATTGTCGAACGGTTCGATAAAGAACGGTCGGATTTAACAAAAAAAATACTGGAGGGTGAGGAACTAAACGATGACGACATGGAGATGATCACCGAAACATTGCAGAACGCACTTGAATCTCTGAAGGAAACCGATGGAGACTCTTGAATCACTCAGAAGACATCTGGAGGGCGCTGAGGACCTTCAGTCGGTAGTTAAGACTATGAAAGCTATCGCCGCCGTTAATATAAGACAATACGAAGAGGCAGCGGATGCTTTACAGGAGTATTCCGAGACGCTTTCGATGGGTTTTCAAGTTCTGATGAAACAGGAAGCTAACCTGCCGGAAGCTCTGAGGATAAAAGATAGCAAAGGCCTGGGCGCTATGATATTCGGCTCTGAGATGGGAATGGTCGGCAGGTTCAATGAGGAGATAGTTGAATATGCACTTGATAAGATCGGAGGTGGCGGCAATGGAATTCCGTTCTTGATGGTTACCGGCTATAAAGTTGCATCCCTTCTTAGCGCCGAGAAAATGGATGTTCAGGCTACGATCTCTCAGCCCGGTTCCGTTGACGGCATAGGGAGTGCGACGGAGGAAGTGATATTGGAATTGTACGATTGGTGGCGCGATAACAGACTGGCAACCATATATCTTTTTTATAACAGGAGGGTTTCGGGAGCATCTTATGAACCGTCGCAAATGAAACTACTACCGCTTGATATTGACTGGTTGAATCAACTGAAGAGACGGGACTGGGAATCCGGTTCATTACCTCAAATAACTGCTGATTGGAGGAAGGTGTTTCAGGGATTTTTGAGACAGTACTTTTATGTATCCATTTATCGTGCATTTGCGGAATCCTTGGCGAGTGAAAACGCAAGCCGGCTGGCATCCATGCAGGCGGCTGAAAAGAATATCGAAGAACAATTGCAGGAGCTTAATACCCGCTATAACCAGAGGCGACAGGATTCGGTGACATCCGAACTGCTGGATATTGCGTCCGGTTTCGAAGCGCTGGAGGGAGAGGATACTGAATGAGGAACAATGGCAGAAATTCACGATTTACTATAAATAGATTAACAGCAATACATGGTTTTCCGAGAGTCAGATATGGGTATATTAGAAATTAAAGACATGAGTTTATCTTTGAACGGCAAAAAGATTCTTAAGAATATGAACATCGATTTTTGGCAAGGACACGTACATGCGGTGGTGGGTCCCAACGGCGCCGGTAAATCCACGTTGGCGGCGACAATCGCGGGTCTCACCGGATACACAGACTTCGAGGGAGATATAATTTATAACAACGAATCAATAAAAAATATGAGATTAGATGAACGCGCGCAGAAAGGTATCACGCTCGCCTGGCAGGAACCTGCAAGATTCGAAGGACTGACCGTCCGGCAATTCATCCGAGCAGCTTCTCACGATTCCAACGATAATATAGAGCAT
>WJIR01000270.1 GCA_014730175.1 Candidatus Zixiibacteriota bacterium | reverse complement strand
GGCTAAAGAGGGATTACCGTATGCTGAGAAAGCGTACCGAATATTCCTGAAAATCCTCGGTCCGGGGCATCCACATACCAATATCTCCAAAGAAATATTAGTCGCTTGCGGCGGTGATCCGGAAGCGATTGAGCGGGTGGTGATGGGCAGGGAATAGCAGCCCTCACCCGTCTTCGCCCCGCGTTCCGCGGGCGAATCCACCCTCTCCCGCTGAACGGGAGAGGGAAACGGAGAAATAGTTTTACGTAGGGTGGGTCAATGCAATTGCCATGGCAATTCTGATGTATTTTGTTGGTTGTTTTATTTATCAGCGTGATATCCACAATTCGACCCACCTATTCGATTGATTCTGAAATGGTGGGTCAAATAGATTTTAGTTCGGAGGATACTTCCGCCTAAAGCGTGTTATTGGTTACTACTTTTTGTTAACATTGGTGACCCACCCTACATATTCTGTGGCGGTGATCCGGGGGCGATCGAAAGGGAAGTGTTGGGGGAATGATGCCCTCACCATAGAACGTAGGTCGGGTTCCGAAGCGAAGCGTAGAAACCCGACAAATCTTCTTGTTCATCAGCCCTCGCCCGTCTTCGCCTGAGGCGAATCCACCCTCTCCCTCGGCAGGGGGAGTTTTTCGTAGGGTGGGTCAATGCAATCACCGATGCTGTAGAGGCGTTCGTGGCTGGTTGGTATCATTACCAGCGAGATATCTATAATTCGACCCACCTATTCGATTTATTCAAAGATGGTGGGTCAAATGGGTATACATCGGAGATTTTCCCATCTAAGGTGTGTGATTGGTTTCGCTTTTTTATTGACAATGGCGACCCACCCTACGCGTTACTCCCTCACCCGCCTCGATTTCATCGAGCCACCCTCTCCCGCTGAACGGGAGAGGGAAATAAGGAAGAAATATAATGATTATAACGAATAACGAGTCTTCACATTGTTCCCCTTCTCCCATTCAGTGGGAGAAGGGGTTAGGGGATGAGGGAATACGAAGCGGTCGGGTGCGGCGACCGACCGCACACCCGGCGGTAGGCTATAAACCTACAGTTGTGGCATTGCGTGGTTACCATCCGGGACAGATTACAGAAGGATTTTATTGCCAAACTGGAGTTTTTTGTTATATTGTCAAGAAGCTTCTGATAAGTCTTCTGATAATGAAAGCTAATATTACTATCGCACCAACCAATGAGGTTATATTATGAGTAAATTCGTCTTCCGCACCGTTCTGTATCTCTTTGTACTAACTATGGTTATGCAAACAGCCGCAGCGTTCGCCGCTGAGGAGCTGCCGATCTGGCTAACCGAAGAGGAGAAAACCAGACTGCACGAGATCGGGATGTATCATACGGTCACATCGCCTCCATCGGGATCTATTCGCAATTGTGCGGAATGGGAACCATCCGAAGGCGTTATCATTCGCTATCCTTTTGGAATCTCATATACTATCATCGCCGAGATGTCCGAGGATGTAATGGTAACAACTATTTGTTCCAGTCAATCTCAGGAAGATTACATCCGCAGCCAATATCAAAGCCATAATGTTAATATGGATAATGTCCAGTTTATTCATGCTCCGACCGATACCTACTGGACTCGCGATTATGGACCCTGGTTTATTTTTTCGGATGAGGATATAGGGATTGTGGATCATATCTACAATAGGCCCAGGCCCAATGATGATCAGATTCCATGGGAGATCGGCGACGAATGGAATATACCGGTTTACGGAATGGATCTGGAACATACCGGCGGTAACCACATGTCGGACGGTTTGGGGATGTCGATGTCCACCGAATTAGTGTATAATGAGAATCCCGACAAAACTCCTGCCGAGATAGATGCAATAATGTATCAATATCTTGGCAATGATTACACGGTCCTCGATTATGTGGAGTACTGGGGGATCCACCACATAGATTGCTGGGCGAAATTCCTAAGTCCCGCGACGATTTTGGTCAAAGATGTTCCTCAGAGCGATCCCAGTTATGATGAACTTAATGACCGGGCAGAGCAGTTGTCGCAGCAGATGTCAGCCTGGGGCAGACCTTATAATGTTGTGAGAGTCTACTGTCCTTCCGGTACCGCTTATACCAACTCTCTGATACTGAATGATAAAGTGCTGGTGCCGATTTTCAACAACAGTTGGGATGATGAGGCTATCGAGACTTACCAGAATGCTATGCCCGGATATGAAGTTTTGGGTTTCACCGGCTCCTGGCTGGATAACGATGCATTACATTGCCGCGCTATGGGAGTTCCTGATGTGGAGATGCTTCACATAGCGCATGTTCCGCTTCCCGATGAAGTACCCGCCGGGGAAAGCTATGAAATCGCTGCGCTGATTCAGGATTGCTCCTATGCCGGTTTGATTAACGATTCGCTGAAGGTTTATTACAGTGTAAATGGCGGCGTCTGGAACAGTGTTCCGATGACTGTTGGAGGGGATCCCGATTCATTCTATGGCTATATTCCGGAGCAACCTGCAGGATCGCGAATTGCGTACTATCTTAAAGCAGCCGATTATTCCGGAAGGGTGGAAACACATCCTTATATCGGCCAACCAGGCGCACATCAAGTCGTGGTTAGCGGCCTGCTTTGCGGCGATATAGATATGGTTCCCGATGACTATCCGATCAACGTTCCCCCGGGCGGTTCTTTCGGTTTGACAGGATTTATCGGCAATCCCAATGATGAAGCGATTACAATCGATGTATGGGTAGGAGTGGCATATCAAAGCACCTTCTATCAGCTCTGGAATTTCCCCAATATTAGCCTCAGTCCGGGTCAATATGTGAATTCACATCTTATTCAGAGCGTACCCGGTTATGCGCCATCGGGAACTTATGACTATGTTTCATACTGCGGTGATAAACCGGTTAAATGTGATTCCGCCAGCTTTGAATTCACGGTAACCGGAAATGCTGTGCCAGGCGGCGCCGATGAGTGGTTATTGGATGGTGAATGGGGCGCAGGTTCCACACTGCCTTCCGAGGTTGCCGTAATCGGAAATTACCCTAATCCATTCAATGCAACCACAACTATTCGTTTCGAGCTTCCCGAATCGGGCAGGGTGAACCTGGAGGTTTACAACATCGCAGGTCAGCGTATTGCTACCTTAGCAAACAGGAATATGAGCGCGGGTGAACACTCGATTAAGTGGGACGCCTCGGAAAATCCTTCCGGCGTTTACTTCTACAAGCTGTCAATTGGCGATAAAGTCTTCTCAAGTCGAATGACATTGGTGAAGTAGTATCTCCGGGATAATGTTTATTAGAAGGATCACTAAAAGATGTGATCCTTCTTTTTTATGGAATCTATTCTTTCCCTGTGTGTGAAAACACTCAGGTAATTGCATTATCTTCCGGTTTCCTATTTTCCTCATATAAAGAAAATGGTTTGGTGTGTTCATTTGGTGTGTTCATCTGGCAGCCTTAAAGCAGGAGAAACCCTTTTTAAAACAGCCTTTGTCCTATAACATAATCCACCTTGAGCAGATGAATATATTATAATAAACGTGGATTATTATAATCCCCGGTTGATTAATATTGAGCCTCATTAAATTTATAACATGTTGTATTTTTATCAATTATCCTGAAACAAGCTGGAAAAATTTTGCAATTAGGGCATTTGGGCTTGTATATTTACTGAAAATGGGCTATGTTTGGATAGGTTATTCCGTCGTCTTAACAACTGCGGATTTCGGCTATAATGAACAGCATTCGATGGGAAACAGGTTCGAATGACTGACCGGTTAAAATTGGAATTAGATTCGATTTGCCTGTGTATAGCTTAGCCAGGATAGTTCATAAAAAGAATTAATCGGTAGCCGAAGGCTTGTCCTTAGGGTGTTCGATAGATGTGTATCATTTACGGATTGGAATTGGAGTTTTCAAAGGAACGCCGGAAGCGCAAGGTTTCCGCTACCGATAGCAAAATCTATGAATAATCCAGGTTAGGGCTTGGTAGGGCAGTTCGAGGAAATCTATTAGGGACAAAATATCAGAAGATATGGCAGTTGGTGTTCTTCGGATTCGAATTGATGCGAATTGAGATCAAAGTAATTATAATCTCTATCTTTTTGGGAATCCTGTTCTGGATTCTGGATGCAGTCATTGGCGCTATATTCTTCTTCGATATCGGTTTCCGAGAACTCCTGATAACAGACATTCCCCAGCGTCAGATCTATGTTCGCATAGCTACAATTATATCATTACTGGTTTTGGGAATAGTAGTCTCGGGGCTGATCTCACGATACAAGTCATTATTGAAAACACACCAATTCGAAAGGGATATTGCTGAGCAATTTCTGGATACTGCCGGCGTCATAATACTGAAGCTAAATAAGCGGGCGGAAGTTACATTGATTAATAAATACGGATGCGACATCCTGCAATTTGCTGAATCGGAAATTGTAGGAAAGAACTGGATTGAAAGTTTTGTACCTCCCAGAAAACGGGAAGAAGTAAGGAGGGTTTTTCAAAGGTTATTAGAGGAAGGGACAACGGCATTTCCACAACATGAGCATGCTCTCGTGAATAAATATGGAGATGAGAAGGTAATTGCCTGGAATAACAGAGTATTGCAGGATAACAAGGGTAATGCCACAGGTATTCTGAGCTCAGGCAAGAATATAACCGAACAGAGAGAGATCGGAAGGCGGATCGGTCATCTCCAGGCGGTTGTGCGGGCGATAATAAATGTCAGCCATCTGGTGGCAAAGGAAAAGAATCGCGATTCCTTGCTTAATGAAGTTTGCCAGAACTTAATCAGAACGAGGGGTTATTACAGCGCCTGGGTTGCTCTATTCGATGAGGACAGGAAATTCCTGATGGCAGCGGAGGCGGGTTTGAAAGAGAGATTCGAACCTATTTATCAGCAGCTTAAAGCTAACGAACTCCCCGATAGATGGCGTAAAGCTCTCGATTGCAGCGAGATACTGACTATATCGAGTATTCCCAGTTCCAGCTCCGATGAGCATCAGAAAGGCACCAGCAAATCCAAGGGGGCAATGGCAATAAGGCTGGAGCATGAGAACACAGTTTATGGAGTTCTGGTTGTATCCTTACCCGCTGATTTGGTGGACAACATGGAAGAGCAGCATCTCTTCAGGGAACTTTCCAGGGAAATCAGTTTAGGTTTATATAAGATACAAGTTGAAGACCAACGAAAAGCCGCCGAGGAAGCGCTCAGGGTGAGCGAGGAAACCTATCGAAACCTGTTCAGCAATGCTCAGGTCGGGCTTTTCCGCACTCGAATCGAGGATGGCAAAGTGCTGGAATGCAACGAACAAGCAGCCATAATGTTCGGTTTCGGCTCGAGAGAAGAAGCCATTGAGAAATACCAAACTCAGAATAATTATGTTGATCCCGGCGCCAGGGATCGGATGTTGAACGAAATAATGACCAAAGGTGAGGTGAAAGGTTTTGAGGCGGAATTCATCGGGAAAGACGGCGCCTCTCTCTGGACACGGTTTTCGGCGAAACTTTACCGCGAACACGGATGGATAGAGGGAGTAATCGAGGATATAACCGAGAAAAAACGAGCGGAAAACGCCTTGCGCGATTCCGAAGCGAAATACAGAAACCTGGTTGAACAATCCAATGATGTTATCTATCTGATTGTGGAAGATAAACTGGAGTATGTGAATCAGAAATTCTGTGAGTTGACCGGGTACAGCCGCGAAGAAGTAGTTTCCCCTGACTTCGATATTATGAACCTGGTGGATACCGAAAGCAGGAGGATGATAGAGGAATTCAAAGATAAGGGAATAAGGGGAGAAAAGCTTCCGGACCACTACGAGTTTAAGGCGATTACCAAAAACGGAAGGGTGCTTGATATAGAGGCGTCGGTTTCCAGGTTCCGCTTAGGAGAAAGCGTCGCGATTCAAGGCATATTGCACGATGTGACCGAAAAGCGGAGGTTGGAAGCGCAGCTTCTGCAGTCGCAGCGAATGGAGGGAATCGGGAGATTGGCGGGAGGCGTTGCTCATGATTTCAACAACCTCTTAACCGCAATATCGGGGCATGCCGAGTTGGCAACGCTGAAAATCGATTCGGAGCATCCGGTAAAAGAGGATCTGACCGAGATCGAGAAAGCAGCCATGCGAGCGTCAAACCTGACCAAGCAGTTACTGGCATTCAGCAGAAAACAAACGCTGATACCCAAGGTTGTTGACTTAAATTCAATAATCACCGATATGGATACCATGCTGCGGCGAATTATAGGAGAAGACATTGCGTTGACCACAATCCCAGCGGATGATCTATTGCCTGTGAAGGCTGATGTGGGACAGATCGAGCAAGTGCTAATAAATCTGGTTGTAAATGCCAGGGATGCAATGCCCTCCGGCGGTATCCTTATTATTGAAACCTCGAATGTCAACATTACGGAAGAATTGATGCGAATGCATGCTAAGGTGGAGCCGGGATCATACGTGACGATAGCAGTCAGCGATACCGGTGAGGGGATGAGTCCTGAAATTAAGGATAAAATATTCGAACCGTTTTTTACTACAAAAGAAGTAGGGCAGGGCACAGGTTTGGGGCTTTCCACCGTTTACGGAATCGTAAAACAGAGCGGCGGTTACATCTGGGTTTATAGCGAACCGGGTATAGGCTCCACATTCCGTGTTTATCTGCCGGCGGTGGAGGAAGAAGCTGAAGCTATAGAACGAATCGAAGATGTTGACGAGATACCCAAAGGCGAGGAAACAGTTCTGGTGGTTGAAGATGAAGATGCAGTGCGGGAAGTGGCGGTTTCAGTTCTCGAGCGACAGGGATATAAGATCCTGGCTGCAAAAACCGGCGCAGAGGCATTAAAAGTGGTGAGTCAACATAAGGACGACATCGATCTGGTGCTAACGGATGTTATCATGCCTATTATGGGCGGCTTGGAACTGAGCAGAAAACTGCATCTTAAGCTGCCGAACCTTAAGGTATTATTTATGTCCGGGTATACTTCCAGTACTATTTTCCATCAACGCCTTTTAGAACCGGGTATGACCTATCTGCAAAAGCCGTTCAGAGCCGATGAACTGGCGGTAAGTATTCGCAAGATTCTTGATTCTCAATAGAAAGCAAACCCGTATTATTCACAAAATTCATTATCGGTAGCCGAAGGCGAAGACGGGGTGTGTTGTATCATCACAACATGCTCATCGCCGCCTTCGGCGGAGCACTCTCATCGCGGCGCCAGGCTGTAATGCCGGGTTCGGCGATCGACCCTTTGCCTTCTTTCGGAACAAGTATAACCGCTTAGGCGTTTTAATAAGAATACTTGACTATATACATGGAAATAATGAAATGACCACAGATAGAATCAAAAATAATTCAGCAAACATAGAATTGCCAGTACATGGCATGTCATGCGCCGGATGCGTTAAAAGCGTTGAAAGCGCGATACAGAAGCTAAGCGGTGTTCAGGAAGTAGCGGTGAACCTATCTTCCGAGACAGCGTCAATTAAATATGACCCTTCAAACCAAAATGCAGGCGGAATCAGGGAGGCTATTCAAAACGCCGGGTATCAGGTTCCGGTGGTCAAAAAGGATATTCCTGTTTCAGGAATGTCTTGCGCGAGCTGCGTGAAAAATGTCGAGCGATCGTTACGGGGGCTTAAAGGAGTGATTTCGGCTACCGTGAACCTGGCTACCGAGACTGCTACCGTTGAGTATCTCCCATCCGAAGTCGGTATGGGAGCGATTAAAGAAACCATTACCGATGCCGGCTACGGGGTAGCGGAGTCATCGGAGGAAGAGGAGGAAGACGAAGATCCCCATCAGAGTGCCCGTGAGGATTACTATGGAAATTTAAAACTGAAGCTAACTGTTTCGGCAATCCTTACCGGGCTAATTTTGATAGGTTCCTTCAACCATCTCTTTCCCGTGATATCGGGCATTCCGCGCAATTACATGTTTTACATATTATTAGCGCTGGGAACTCCGGTGCAGTTCTGGGCGGGCGCGCAGTTTTACAAGGGTTTCTGGAATGCGCTGAAGCATTTTTCCGCGGATATGAATACATTAATAGCGGTGGGGACTTCGGCGGCATATTTCTACAGCGTTTTCGCTACTTTCTTCCCCGATTTTATCATGTCGATAGGGCAGGAGGTGCATGTATATTACGACACGGCAGCCGTTATCATAACTTTGATTTTGTTCGGGCGATTGCTGGAAGCCAGAGCGAAAGGTCATACCTCCGATGCAGTTAAGAAGCTAATTGGTTTGAAGCCCAAAACCGCGCGAGTGATAAGAAACGGAGAGGAAAGAGAAGTTAATATATCCGAAATCGTAAAGGAAGATATAATACAAATCCGCCCTGGCGAAAGATTACCCGTGGATGGCGTGGTGGTTAAAGGATTCTCGTCAGTCGATGAATCGATGATAACCGGCGAAAGTATTCCGGTGGAAAAAACTGTTGGAAGCGAGGTAATAGGCGGTACTTTGAACGAGAATGGCAGCATTCAATATCGCGCTACCCGCGTGGGCGGAGATACTACGCTATCGCAAATCATCAAAATGGTTAAGGAGGCTCAGGGGAGCAAAGCGCCGATTCAGAGGATAGCCGATAAGATCGCATCGATATTCGTCCCGATAGTGGTGGGATTGGCGCTAATTACGCTGGCTATATGGCTGATATGGGGGCCTCAGCCGGCATCCAGATTCGCATTGCTTAATTTTATCGCCGTTTTGATTATCGCATGTCCTTGCGCTCTGGGTTTGGCTACTCCCACCGCGATCATGGTCGGAACCGGTAAAGGCGCCGAAAACGGTATCCTGATAAAAGGCGGTGAGATACTGGAGAATCTCCACAAAGTTGACACCATCGTATTCGATAAAACCGGCACCTTAACCAGGGGCGTTCCAAAGGTCACGGATGTCATCGCCAATCGTAATTTCACCGAAAATGATGTGCTTTTGTATGCCGCATCGCTGGAAAAAGCATCCGAGCATCCGTTGGCGGCAGCGGTTTTGAATGAAGCCTCCGACAGGAATATCAATCCGATTGAACCTGATAAATTCGAAGCGGTGCCGGGGCACGGTATCAGGGGGACTCTCTCCAACATGGAATTATCTCTGGGCAGTGCAAGTTTTATGAAGTCAAATTTCGTAGAGTTTGAATCCCTTGAGCAGAACTACGAGAAGCTTTCTTCTGAAGGGAAGACCGTTTTGTTTTTATCTATCGATGGGCAATTGGTGGGTTTGATAGCGGTTGCGGACACTATCAGAGGTAATTCCGGAACTGTTATGAAAAGACTTAAGAAAATGGGATTCGAATTGGTTCTAATGACCGGGGATAATAATTCCACTGCCGAGGCGGTTTCTCGAGAACTGCAAATGGATACCTATCTGGCGGAAGTTAAGCCGGACGAGAAGGCTGAGGCTATAAAGGAATTGCAGTCGAAAGGTAAGACCGTTGCGATGGTGGGAGATGGGATAAATGATGCTGTCGCTTTGGTTCAGGCGGATGTCGGTATCGCTATCGGCAGCGGTACGGATGTAGCCTTAGAAGCATCGGATGTTACCCTTATAAAAGATGACCTTTTTGATGTAATACGATCCGTAGATTTGTCGAAGAAAACAATAAGGACAATTAAATGGAATCTCTTTTGGGCATTCGCTTATAATGTCGCCGGGATACCGATAGCTGCCGGAGTTCTTTATCCCGTTTGGGGTCTTTTACTTGATCCTATGATAGCGTCATTGGCTATGGCGATGTCCTCGGTGTTTGTGGTAACCAATTCGCTGAGATTAAGGAGCGTGGAGTTTTAAGATTTTTCAGGAAATACCTTTACATCGGGCGCTGAATTTATAATTTGATAAACCTGAGATTTCTTCATAACTAAGGGGTGTTTTTGATTTATTTGGAGGAGAGTGTTTTATGCCGTTGACCAAGCAGTTCAATACATCGATCAGAAATGATGTGGAGGATTGGATTGAGGAACTTAAGGATGTAAGTATTCTTATAGGAATCCCGACTTTCAATAACGACGACACAATTAGCAATGTGATGAGTGTTGCGGGAGAGGGATTGAAGAAACACTTTCCCGACAAAAAGAGCGCAATTTTCATCTCCGATGGCGGGTCTCTCGATGATACCCGTGAAGTGGCAAGAAACGCTAAAATACCCGATGGAGTAAAACGATGTGTCGCTATATATCGCGGACTCCCCGGCAAAGGAACATCACTGCGCGCCATATTCGAAGCCGCTCATAGACTCGGTGCCGAAGCCTGCGCGGTCTTCGATTCCGACCTCCGTTCGATCACGCCGGAATGGGTAAATCTGCTTGTCCAACCGATTATCGAGAAGAAAGCCGGATATGTTACGCCATATTATCGCAGGCATAAATTCGACGGCACCATAACCAATCATATAATCTATCCGATGACACGCGCTCTCTACGGGCAGCGAATACGTCAACCGATCGGGGGGGATTTCGGATTCTGCGGCGAATTAGCCAGTCTTTATGCCAGCAGGAAGATATGGGATACCGATGTTGCGAAATTCGGAATCGATATCTGGATGACCACCACGGCGATTAATGAAGGTTATTCTGTGGTTCAAGCCGAACTTGGCGCAAAGATTCATAACGCCAAAGATCCAGCGGCAGATTTGGGTCCGATGTTTTATCAGGTGGTAAGTACACTTTTTTACCTGATGGGGGAGTACGAGAGAAACTGGATAGCATCTCAGGGCAGCAAGCCTATCGATATCATAACCAACCATGGCGAGGAAGCGAAAGTACTGCCGGTGCCGGTAAGTCGGCATCGTTTGGTGCAGGAGTTCACCGAGGGTTTTCGACATTTCGAGTCATTTTACAGCGAAGTTTTGAGCGAAGATACTTTCGAGCAGCTTAAAAAAATCGCAAACGATATGAAGAACGGAATTTCTATGGATTTTCCCCCGCATTTGTGGGCGAAAGTGCTTTATGATTTCGCTTATACCTACCAACTATGGAATCGTAACCGCAGGCGACTGGTAGATATTATCACCCCCCTGTATTTCGGTCATACAGCTTCCTATTGCGAAGAAGTCAAGGATAAAACCGAAGATGAAGCCGAAGCGTATATCGAAGCGCAAGCAGAGGAGTTTGAGAATACCAAATCCTACTTAATCAGCAAATTCAAACGTTGGGAATATTAGAGAAAAAAGGCCGAAGCCCTGCCGAAGCTTTTCGATAGAATCCCGCATTCTGCGGGATAGGTCGGGCGCCCCTGAATTTTTCCCCATCAGGGCAGGAGAGCTGGCCGGACACAAATATGCTTATCTCTGCGCCTTCGGCTTCGAGCTAAGCATGCCACCCTTCGCTGCCGGGTACGGCGACCCGACAGCACACACCAACACACCCCGTCTTTGCCCGCGTTACGCAGGATGAATCCACCCCTCTCGAAAAGGGAATAAATGTCGGCAGCAAGCTGCCGACCTACCCATGGAACCGATGTCAGGTGGATAAATCCCCTGACCTACCGATTTGATGGTCCCCCGAAGGACAAGCCTTCGGCTGCGGATTTAAAAGGACGGACAAGAACGTCCGACCTCCCGATCTTTTTGCCAATGCTGTCTGAGGGGAGTGCCCGATAGCACGGTGCAGTATAATGAAAAAGCCGCCGGGTGCGGTCCCGATGAAATCGGGAACGGCACTAATTATATAATGAAAAACCACCGCATTCGTTGCGGTGGTTTCGTATTTAAAAATAATTGATTTCTACCTTATCGTTCCCACGTAATGGGCGGTGAGCTGTCTTTCACGGATACGTTCATCGGTGTAGTTGGGGAGTATCATAGGAGCTACCCGTCCATCGCCGACTCCGGCATCTTCCACTTCCTTGTTATATTTCTCGACATGCTCCAGCGTAAGTTTGCTGCCGTTAGCTTTTTCGGTTGCATACTTAGCAGCGATTTCACCCGCGATCCTTCCGAATACCATGATATCCAGAAGAGAGTTGCCCATCAGACGGTTCTCGCCGTGTATTCCTCCTCCGACCTCGCCGGCTACGAACAGTCCGGGTACATCGGTTTCGCCGGTGTTCTTGAATTCCAGTCCGCCGTTCTGATAATGCAGAGTGGGATAGATCAACATCGGTTCCTTGGAGATATCGATTCCATAGCGTCTGAACAGGATAAATTTCCCGGGGAATTCACGTTCCACGGTTCCTTCGCCTTCTAACATATCGATCATCGGCGAATCGAGCCAGATACCGAGCTTGCCGGTAGGGGTAGGAACTCCCTTGCCCTGCCCGACACATTCCTTGATTATAGCGGCGGCTTCCACGTCGCGGGGTTCGCGTTCATTGACGAACTGCTGGCCATCAACGTTGACCAGATTGGCGCCTGAACCGCGGAATTTCTCGGTAATCAAAATCCCTTCGGCCTGCTCGGGGAAAACGATACCGGTGGGATGATACTGCACGGTATGCAGGAAACATATCTTCACTCCGGCGCGATATCCGAGCACGATCCCGTCAGCGGTTGCGCCGTAATGATTGGTAGTCATAAAGCCCTGGATATGCAAACGACCACAGCCGCCGGTAGCCATCACTACCGATTTAGCTTTGGCGATCAGGTATTCTTCGGTATCCAGATTATAGAGTACCGCACCGGCGCAATGACCATGTTCGTTGAG
>WJIR01000269.1 GCA_014730175.1 Candidatus Zixiibacteriota bacterium | reverse complement strand
TCCTGAGAGTAGCAAACATATCACCGTGATAAAAACGATATATCTCATGTTACCTCCTAAACTAATTTTTGTGATGATTTTACTTAATTAATTCTATTTCTACATTCATTCCTTCAAAACATCCTACTCATCTCCATATCTTTGCCTTCTCTCCCCGCATACACCAATAATGCAATACTGGAAAATGGATGTCAATATATTCTATACAATTTTATGCTTTTATTATTAGTTTAAAGGGAAGTGATAGACTAAACTCGCTTATCCTCGAACGATATCAGTCGAAAATCATAATATATTAATTGCTATTTTATATTTCAGGGTTAGATTTAATAGAAAATTGCGATTAGATGGGCGTAGGAGAGTATTATATGGATTAGAAGAGCGATTTTTGCCGTCATTACGATTGTTCTGCTAATCGTATTAACCATGACCTCTTATGTTTTAATATCAGGTTGGAAGGCGTTATTCCCCAAAAGGTTAAGCGCCGAGCAGCGGCTGAAGATGTTCCCGTCGGCGCCGATACCGCTCGATTCCGAAGGTGAACAATCGAGCTCTTGAGTTATTTTTATCAATTACCGCTTAAACACTATTCACCACCCGGGCGATTTTTATTTTGATTTTGATACCTTCCAAAGGATCTTCCAGAGGGAAGCAGCCTAATTCTCGCGCCCATTCGTACATCGCTTGGTATATCTTCATGTTGCGCCTGAAATCGGGCTTATCCTTATCGAGAAGCTCCCGGTTGAATTGCTCTAACATACGGGGATTCTTTATCATAAAATAAATAAACCTATTTGTGGTATTTTTGTCAAATAGTAACTCGTCTGAGCCGTCCCGATTTGGTCTGGAGAACGCTGGCTAAATGAAGTACGCCGCCGGGTGAGGGCGCCCGTCAGCGCTTTAAATTGCCGGAACCACCTCGATTTCATCGAGGAGCTTCGCCGGGGATTACGACTTACTTTTTATATGCCACATAGATATCCGCTTCGATCATGTTCAGGTCTTCATCGAAGAAATGATGCACGAAATAGATGTTGCCGTCATCATCCAAAGTAGGTTCCCCGGCATAATTGGATATTATCTCCTGCGGTTCGCCCCAGATATCGCCTGATTTGACCGAACGGAACACCGCCGGACCGGGATAGCCGAGAACACTCTGTCCCGTAAACCAGAGTTCATTACCATCGGAACTCACAAACGGTTGGTCTTCGTTGTATTCGCTGTTAACATTTTCGCCAAGGTTAACCGGATCCAGCCATTCCAGCCCATGTTTGGTGGAAACCCATATATCCCTTCCGCCGTATCCGTCTTCCCAGTCCCATCCGAAGTAAATCATGCTCCCATCGCTACTCAAATGGAATTCCCCGATGTCATACACCACATTCAACTGCGCGCCGGCATTTTGCCAATCACCCCAGCCTCCGTTGTCATAAACAGCGGTATAAACATCGATCTCGCCATAATTGTCTTGCCGCACCGATGCGAACCATAAAGTATCCTCCAGCGCGAAAGGCGCGCCATCCAGCGCTAAATCGTCATTGAGGATAATCCTGGTTGGCACACTCCATCCCTCCCCGCTGCTGCGGCACCACCAGATACCGGTAACGCCATCCAGTATCTGTTCTTCGGCAGGGACATCGACATCCGGCGTAAAAAAGAAGAAAAACCGACCGCCATCGGGTGAAATAAACGGCGAATCCTCTGCGCCGGCGGTATTGACAGGCCCGGGCATAGGAATCGGCGCTTCCCATTCGTCGGTATTAAGCACCGGGATATAAAGGTCGCTTTCGGGATCCATCTTCACGGCATCATCGGGTATAGCTTCCTCACGTTCGGGATTTATTTCCTCCGGTTCTGTCGGTTCCACCTCACAGCCGTAAAACAAAGTAACCACGGCAACGATCACGATGAAAACATATATATAAATATTTACTGACTTCATTTGGACCTCCTGAGTTCGGATTTCATTCAATTATATATTATTCGAAAGGGATATATCAAGCCCGATGAATAATTATTTGAGATTGTTTACCGGGGCAGCAAAGGTTCCGGTCAGACGAGGATGTCTGACCGCATCCGAGTTACTTTGTTATCCGGCTGAACTCAAAAGACTTTACATATCGCATTTGATTTATTAGATAATAGATAGTGATTTATGAGGAAAAAGCAATGAACACCGTTGACAAACCTGTATTAGTAATCTGCGGTCCCACCGCCTCCGGAAAAACCCGAATCGGTATCGATGTAGCCAAGATGATAAACGGCGAGATTATTTCTGCCGATGCGCGTCAGTTCTACAAACTGATGGATATCGGTACTGCCAAGCCGACAGTCGAAGAACGCGCCGAAGTACCGCATCATCTGGTGGATTTTGTGGATATCAACAACCATCTCTCCGCGGCTGATTTCCGGGAGCTGGCGCTGAGGAAAATCGAGGAGATATTCGCGCGGGGATGTAATCCCATTGTCGTAGGCGGTTCGGGGCTGTATATCAAAGCGTTAGAGGAAGGATTTTTCGAGGGACCCAAAGCCGATCATAAACTCCGGCGTTACCTGGAATGGAAAATCGAGAAAGAAGGTATAGAGACGCTTTATAAAAAACTCAAGCGGATTGATCCTGATACCGCAGGGAGATTAAGCCCCAATGACCGCGCTCGAATCGTGCGCGCGCTGGAGGTGCATCACGTAACCGGTAAAAGCATTTCGACACTGCAATCGGAAGGCAAGTATCACACTACCGATTATAAATTCCTCAAGGTAGGAATCCGTCTTCCTCGAGATTTGCTGTACAACCGGATCAACGAGCGCGTGATCCATATGGTTAATTCCGGATTGGTGGAGGAAGTGCGGGCAGTCTTCGACAGCTTGCGTCCTGAGTCCAGCCATCTTTTTAAATCCTTGGGATACCGTGAATTCAAGGGGTATCTTGACGGCAAGCATGATCTTGACAGAGCTATAATGCTTACACAGCAGAAAACCCGCAACTATGCCAAACGTCAACTCACCTGGTTCCGGGCTGACTCGGAGATAAAATGGCTCGACGCTAATAAGCCGGATATCGCTAAACGAATTGTGGAATACTTCAAAGAAGAAGTGACTGTCGGCAGGTGAACCAAAAGCCTGTAGCCGTGACAACGGTTTGTAACCTAATTGCCATTTGCGCCGTTTGATTTATAGCTTGCTATGAAACCTTTCACCACTTCGTGACGGGGCGAGTTGAGGAATTTGTCGGGGGAGTCGGTTTCGATTATCTTGCCGTCGTGCATAAATGCGATTTTCGATGCCACATCCCGGGCGAAATTCATCTCGTGACTGATTACGATCATCGTCATCCCTTCTTCGGCAAGACGCCTGATAACGGCAAGTACCTCAGCGGTCATCACCGGATCAAGGGCAGAGGTCGGTTCATCGAACAGCATGATTTTAGGATTCATGCAAAGCGCCCGCGCAATCGCCACCCGTTGCGCCTGCCCTCCGGAAAGCTCCGATGGGAGCGATTCTTTTTTGTTCGCCAACCCAACCTTGGAGAGATACTCCATGGCAATCTTCGACGCTTCGCTCTCCTTTCTCT
>WJIR01000268.1 GCA_014730175.1 Candidatus Zixiibacteriota bacterium | reverse complement strand
TATACGCTCAGTATTATTTCCTTCCGGAATCGAATATCAGACCTTATGTCCTTGGAGGCTTGGGCGCTATATTCTGGACGGTGGAATCGTCGCAGGATGAAGCCGAACCGGACTACAACTACAGTGATTTGGTATTAAAGGCTGGCGCGGGAGCCGAATTTGCGCTGAGTGAGAAGGTTGGACTGGATGTAGGATTAAAATTCCATTTCCTCCCCGCATACATTTCAACTCCGGAGGAATGGACCTCTGATGATAAGAAATCATCAAACCGTCCTTTCCAGGCGATTTTTGAGCCCGGGATAGCTTTTAATTATTATCTCGGCGGCGGCAGGGATACCGATAAAGACGGTGTTAAAGATGATTTCGATCAGTGCCCGGACACCCCTCTGGGTGCGATGGTCGACGCCAACGGATGCCCGCTGGATGATGATGGCGACGGCGTGTATGATGGGCTGGATCAATGCCCCAACACTCCCCGCGGCGCTCGCGTAGATGTGAATGGCTGTCCTATGGACTCGGATAAAGACGGTATCTTTGACGGCATCGACAAGTGCCCCAACACTCCATCGGGAGTTTCGGTTGACACCAAGGGCTGCCCGCTGGATAAGGACGGCGACGGAGTACCGGATTACCAGGATAATTGCTCGGGAACTCCAAGCGGAGCTAAAGTTGACTCCAAGGGTTGTCCGACAGATTCCGACGGAGACGGCGTATATGATGGCTTAGACCGCTGCGACGGCACTCCGGCAGGCATCGAAGTAGACTCCTATGGCTGCCCGATTATAAAGCCTCTGAAGGAAATCGAGATTCTACATATCCAGTATGCTCTCAACAGCGCTGAGCCGGATGCGGCTGCTAAAGATAAGCTGGATGAGATTGCCGAACGCTTGAAAGCCTGGCCCAAAGTGAGACTCGAAGTTGCCGGTTACACCGATGGACTCGGTTCTGCTAAGTACAACTTAAAACTCTCCCAGAAGCGCGCGGATGCTGTAAAGAAATACCTGGTCGCGAAAGGAATATCTCCGGATAGATTGGTCGCTAAGGGATACGGCGAAACCAATTTCATCGATGCTGATAAGAATTCCGCAGTCAATCGTCGTGTAGAACTGAAGCCGATTAAGTAGTTCACTTATAAATAGCATTATGCTGAAAGGAGGTCTCTTTGACCTCCTTTCATTTTTTATCACAGACAAATTATAAAAGCATTAATCGGCAGCCGAAGGCTTGTCCTTCGGTAGCTCAAGTGAATTAGGATATTTATAGACTGTAATTGAAGATTCCAAAGAAAAGCCGGAAGCGCAAGGCTTCCGCTACCGGTGACTAAATTTATGAATAATACAGGCTATATCAGCAACTTTTAATAAGCTCATTTTTATTATCGGAGAGCATTACTGCTCTGGGTTTGTAATTATCGACCCACTGACCCCTGGAAGCTATCAACTCCAGAAAAAAACTATTGACCCCTGATAATGTTTAACATTAAATAAGGCAGAGTGGAAAAAATGCGGGGAGTTTTTCAAGTATGATGTTCTGCCCAACAATCAGGCAAAGTATTAGTTGGCTGATAGCTCTGTATATTTTTGTTTCGATAGTTCCGATTAGCGTATTCGGTTCGAACGGATCACATCTCGGGCAATCGAAATGTGATGAGCGTTGTATCTATTCGAAAGCAGATGAAAGGATAACCGGTCCTTCCCTTGTATCGCGATTGAATATGCATAGAACATTTATTTCACCGGACGGCTACTTCAAAATCCACTATGATACTTCGGGGGCTGATGTGGTCTATATGCCGCACAAAGATATCCAACCACAAGATGGACATCCCGATTTCGTCAACCGGTGCGGCGAGTATTTCGATAGTTGTTGGAATACGTTTAACACTATAGGATTTACCCAACCTCCATCGGATGGCGATAATGGCGGTGATTACGGTCTGTACGATATTTATATGCATCATTATGCCGGAGTTTTGGGGATAGCGCTTGCCGAAGATTCATCCGATCAATATCCGGATAGGTCCCATTCATATACAAGCTATATTTATGTGGATCCTGATTTCGAAGGATTCGGCTATACCGACAGGGAGGTACCCTTGAGGATTGCCGCCGCACATAATTATCATCATGCCGTGCAATATGGTTATAATCTGCAGTCGGAGCCGTGGATAAAGGAATGCAGCGCTACCTGGGCAGAAGAAGCGGTTTTTGATGATATTAACGCCAATTATATTTATTTACACGCGCTATTCGATTACCCCCATGTATCGCACAGTTACGAAAACGGTTCTCATGAATTCGCTATGTTTGTTTACTTAGAGCATTTGACGCAGAATTACGGTTTAAGCGCCCTGGCGGCAGTTTGGGAGAACCTGGTTCACATGAATGCCGAAGAAGCGATAAATCAATATTTAAACAGCCAGCAATCCTCCATATACGATCATTACCGATCGTTTATGATATGGAACTATTTCACTGGCATCAGGGACGATGGTAACCATTATGAAGAAGGCGATGCTTATCCGCTGGTTCATTTTATGCAGATACATACAGGAATACCGATCCACAACCAGGAGCCGAGTGAACCGCCGTCGGATATGGGCGGCAATTATGTGCTTGTCACCGGTCTGCAAAACTATGAAGGTTCTTTGTTTGTAGATTTTAACGGGGCGAACAATGCAGTATGGGCAATGGATGCTCTGGCATTTGTGGGCGGCGAAGATATAGAATATTTTTCTGAACTCTGTGATGAACAGGGAGAGGGTAGAATAAGGATCGATCTCCAGAACTCCCTGGATAGTTTGGGTTTGATATTCTCTTTGCTCTCAGGAGGGGAACATCTTAACTATTTATACTCAGTCCGTGACGATTCAACCACTTCGGTTGAAGATATCGAAGATAACCAACCGATCGAATTTTATCTTACGGGAAACTACCCCAATCCGTTTAATTCCACCACCACAATTGTTTTCCATTCGCCTACTTCGGGTGAGGCGCTATTTGAAATCTTCAATATCGCCGGTCAGTGTTTAGAGACCAACCGGATTAGAATTAAGACAGGAATTAACCGAGTTACTTGGGATGCAAAAGGTAAGCCATCGGGCCATTATCTGTATAGGATTGGGGATTTGAGGGCAAACTCCCTAAGCGACATGCTTCTCGTGAAGTAATCAATCCTCTCTTCTCTTCAGAACTAAGGCGGGGCTTAACTAATAGACGATAGTAGCCGATAATGTGATTAAGTAAATCTGTTGAAGGCTACTATTATGATTCAAAGAACTTTGGTTGCTGCATTTATATTATGCTTTTTCTGGAATACCCAAAAGGGCAGTTGTTATGATTCTCCGGTGGATAGCAGTCAGATATATATGGAAAAAGCATCGCGGTCATTTAAACCGGAGGTGCAAGAAAGTTTGTACCGAGCGGCTATTCGTGTGAAACCGGATTGCGGGGAATGTTATTTTAAACTGGGTAAGCTGTTCTTATCCCAGGAAAGATATGATAAGGCGATTTCGGAGTTCTATTTCGCCGCCGAGTATAATCCGGGGCTCGAAGGGCTTCATTACTACCTGGGGACAGCCTTCGAGATGTCCAACGATTTTCAGAATGCGTTGACCGAATACAAACTGGCCGTTCATGACATACAGGATAGCGCTCATACTAAAGCTCTGTCGCATCTGGCAATCGGTTCCATCTTCGATGCTGTCGCAATTCCCGAATCAGCCGGATTCCATTTCCGGAAAGCAATTGAGCATGATAGCACCAATCAGGTAGCATATTTCAACCTTGGAATAACCTATGATGACAGAGGGATGTACAAAGAAGCGATCGCATGTTACAAGAGGGCGGCGCAATTGGACAGTACTGATGTCGATGCATTGATAAATCTCGGTGTTTCTTATTGTCAGGTTGAGGAATATGATCTGGCAGTGGATGTTTTCCATCGTGGGTTGGATAAGGATCCGCAGAATTTTAAGTTGCATTTCAATCTCGCCAACGCATACCTTCTCGCCAGGGAAAACGAACTGGCTCGTAAGCAATTCGAACATACAATAAAACTCGATTCTTCCCGTTCAGAAAGTTATTATCATCTGGCGCGTATCTACGAAGAGATGGGCGACCTCGAAGCGGCGAAGAAGAATTATTCGAAATTCGTCGAATTAGCATCACCGAAATATGAAATTACTATCCGTGAAGTAAGAGAGCAGATTCAACGGCTGCAACAAAGGTAAGGCGCACCGGCGTTTCTCTGAATCCACAATTACAAGCTGTCAATGATCTATTATTTTTAAATCCCGAAGGACAAGCTTTCGGCTACGGATTCGTGGTTTTTATGAATTATCCGGATTAAACTTTTCCATTTTGTTAATGCAACCGATGCTTGCGCCGCTTGACCCACCATCTTTGGTTCAATCGAAATGGTGGGTCAAATTAAAGATACCCCCGAGCCAATGATGCTCTTCCGGAACGAATTCCGAAACCGCTATGATTTTTGCGTCGACCCACCCTACCCATGGGAGGCGGGACATTCTTGTCCCGCGATTCAACAGACAGGAATATCCCGCCTCCTAATGACGCTTTTCTTCGGAATTCATTTCAGGGGGATAAATCCCTTGACCCAAACTGTCTTTAAACCTACATTTTAAATACAAGATATCTCATTGAGATATTCACTTTTGATATAGAGGTAAGTAGACACAATTTAAAGCGTGAGTTAAATATGAAGATAAATGATACTGCCCCGAATTTATCCCAGCGGGCTGCGATGATGCCGGCGTCTCCGATAAGGAAACTTGTGCCGTTAGCTGATGCCGCCAAAGAGAAGGGGATTAAGGTTTACCATCTTAATATCGGTCAGCCGGATATCCCTACTCCGGATAGTTTCTGGAATGCCGTTAAGCAATATAAGGACAGGGTTCTGGCTTATGGACATTCGGAGGGACTGCCGTTTTATCGTATGAACTTAGCGAAATATTATCGAAATGTCGGCTATGATGTAGATCCGAACGATATCGTGGTTACTACGGCCGGTTCGGAGGCGATTATATTCTGTATGATGGCGATATGTGAACATGGTGATGAGATGATCGTGCCGGAACCGTTTTACACCAATTACAACGGCTTTTCGGTTATGTCGGGCGTCAAGTTGGCTCCGTTAACCTGTCGGGCAGAGGATGGTTTCCATCTGCCGCCGATTTCAGAAGTGGAGAAACTAATCAACGATAGGACAAAGGGCATAATTTACTGTTCGCCTAACAATCCCACCGGTACGGTTTTTTATCGGGAGGAGCTGCAGGGTTTGGCTGATTTGGCGCGCAAACATGACCTGTTTTTACTCGCCGATGAAGTTTACCGGGAATTCGTTTATGAAGGCGAACATACTTCGATCTTCGAATTGGACGGGATATCCGATCGCGCTATCATTCTGGATTCCATATCCAAACGATACTCGGCGTGCGGCGCCAGAGTCGGTTGCGTGGTTACTAAAAATAGAAAGCTGGTGGATACCCTGACTCGTTTTGGGCAGGCGCGACTGTGTCCTCCAACTCTGGAGCAAGCCGGAGCCAACGCCGTATTAAGCGAGGGTGAGGACTATTTCAGAGAGGTAATGGGCGAATATGAGAAGCGACGGAACGTTACCTACGATATCCTGATGCAGATACCGGATGTCGTCTGCCGGAAACCATCGGGCGCTTTTTATATCATGGCGAAGCTTCCGGTTGATGATGCAGATAAGTTCGCCGCCTGGTTGCTGACCGACTTTAATTATGAGAACGAGACCACAATGATAGCTCCCGGCTCGGGTTTCTACGCTACTCCGAATACCGGATTGGATGAAGTCCGTATCGCTTATGTTCTCAATGTGGATGATCTCAAGAAAGCGATGAATATCTTGAAGCTGGGAATTGAAGCCTATAATCGGAGATAGTTTTGGAACGCGCGGCTCTGGGAATTGATATCGGGGGAACCTCCATTAAATTCGGCATTGTATCACCGGAAGGCAGGTTAATTCGTCATCACTCTCTAATAACCAAGTCCAATCGCGATGATATCATCGCTACCATTAAGTCCGGTGCGAGGGAGTTCTTAGGTTCGAAGCACATCGATGAATATAATATCGAGCATATCGGTATGGGTAGTCCCGGTGCGGTCAATGTCGAGTCCGGAGTTATGTTCGGAGTCTCCGCCAATATCCCGGGCTGGAGTGGAACCAACCTGAAGGAAATCGTGCGTGAGTTCGGACTGCCGACTCATGTGGATAACGATGCCAACGCCGCGCTCTGCGGAGAATTGTCGGTTGGGGCAGGCAGGAATTACGAGCATGTTATATATGTAACAATAGGAACCGGTGTGGGAGGCGGTATCGCTATCGATAACAAGGTACATCACGGCGCCAATTACAGCGCCTCAGAGATCGGTCATACCATTATTCACAGGAACGGCAGGAAGTGCGGTTGCGGGAAGAGAGGCTGTATGGAGCAATACGCCTCGGTTACCGGAATGATGAAGACCGCTAAAGCGATTCTGATGAAGAAACAAACCGGAGCGTTGTGGAAGCTATGTGACGGACAGATTGAGGATTTGAAACCGGAGGATGTTACCAGGGAATTTGTGAACGGGGATCCGGCCGCCGTGGAAATTATCGAGAGACAAGCTTCGGCGCTGGCTGAGGGAATAGCTCCGGCGATTAGCCTTTTAAATCCCGAACTGTTGATTATCGGCGGCGCAATCACTGATGCGGGACAGGAATATTTCAAGGCGCTTACCGATAAGATCGGCAAATCGGCATATCCGGAATCTCATGAGAAAATGCGGGTGGTAAAAGCAAAGCTCGGGGGCAAAGCGGGAGTGGTTGGCGCTGCTTTTCTGAGATGGGTGTAAGATATTTCCATTGAACCGATTTAAGTAATATATGTGTTGGGGATAAGTGCTATCGGAAGCTAAATTGCCGATATTCGAGTAATTGCATATTGATTACAAGCTAAAATGAATCTGATAAAACCACTCAAAGTAATTCTGCTCCTGTTGACTTGTTTCTGCTTAGCATCTCAATCCCTTTACGCCTGGCAGCAGCAAGTTGACTATTCTCTTTCTGTAAAACTGGATGATCGGAATCATTACCTGTTCGGAAGCGAGATAATCACTTACCATAATAACTCCCCTGATACTCTGTCCGAGTTGTATCTCCACCTTTATCCTAATGCTTTCAAGGATAAGAACACCGTATACGCCCGAGAAGCATACGCCGCGGGAGACGATTTTTTCTACTATGCCGACAAGGATGACCGTGGCTGGATCGATATACTCGATGTAAGAAGCAATGTCATGCGGAAGTATGAAATCAATGGTACGATCATGCGAATGGAACTAAGCGCTCCTTGTTTGCCCGATTCTCATATTGTCTTTGGGCTAACTTTCTATCTCAAAATTCCCCAAATATTCTCCCGCCTTGGACATGCGAATAACCATTACGAGTTCACACAATGGTATCCAAAAGTATGCACCTACGAT
>WJIR01000267.1 GCA_014730175.1 Candidatus Zixiibacteriota bacterium | reverse complement strand
TGTTTAGCCCGCCCGCCTTGTCCCGGTAGAGCAGACATTCTTGTCTGCGTCAAGGGATCGCGGGACACGAATGTCCCGCCTCCCATTTCCAAGTAGAGCAGACATTCTTGTCTGCGGGATCGCGGGACACGAATGTCCCGCCTCCCATTTCCAAGTAGAGCAGACATTCTTATCTGCGTCAAGACGGTAACACTACTCGGGACAGCTCCGATGGTATCCCGCAGTGTGCGGGACATGTCGCGGCGTCCCCAAAAATATATATGCCCGAAGGACGAGCCTTCGGCTACGTAGTATAGTGTCGGGTTTCTCCATTCGGCTATCGCCGAATTCCGGAACCCGACCTACCGCGCTCTTGTGGCGTCAGGTCGCCGCACCTGATGCCTTCTCTGTCGGGTGGGGGCACCCGACAGCACTTGATAATAATAATCACCGAAGGACGAGCTTTCGGCTACCGATTTATGCCATTTATGAATTATCCGGGCTAAAAAAGAATTGACTAAATAGGGCTTTTTTGTATATTGGCGTCCGAGATTTAGGGAGCATTAGTTCCTATCCATGCTGAATATGGTTTACCGAAGTTTCGACATAGGAATTCCGCTCGGACTGTTACTAATCTAATCACCGAAGTTATTCGCAGAATACAGATTATATTATGAAATCGAACAATACATCAATCATCCATAGAATATGGAATCTATTCATCACCAACCTTGCGGCCGGAGTGGCAGCAGGTTTTTTTGCCGGCGTTTTTGCCGGTTTGATCGAAGTTCTTATTAAAGGCGCTATAGTAGATTATTTCGGATTTTACTTTATTGTAACATCGCTGCTCTATTATCCGATATTCGGAGTTTTAGTAAGCGTAGTAGTCTTGTTTATAATGTCGATATTGATGGGGATATTTACTCATTCAAAGAGAATCCCCGCGATCGTTACGCTTCTTTTTATATCCACGCTCACATACCTGCTTACCGCTATGTTTGCCAAGCGTCTCATTACCGTATCCAATTTACCTTCGTTTCCCGGATTCAGATTGGTTTATGTCAGTTTGGTGGTTCTGGCGTTATTCTTCGTCACGATTGCCCTGATTTTCCTGTTCAGGCAGGTTATTAAGTTGCTCGGAATTAAACTGAGCGCGGTACCGTTTCTAATAGCGGCTCTTATTATTTCGGTGAGTTCAATTGCGATAATGACGCTAACCTCACCTCCGGAAACAGGGATGAGCTTTACGCAGGACGAGAATATCTCCGAAAGCAAAGGACTACCAAATATCATAATTATAATGATGGATACAATGAGAGCCGATTGGTTGTCAATTGTAGGTTATGATATCGATACTCCGAATTTTCAGGAGTTTGCAGAGGATGGTATCCTCTACACGAATTACTTCAATCAGTGCAGTTGGACCAAACCGTCCATTGCGAGTTTGTTTACTTCGCTTTACCCTACCCAGCATACGGTAGGAACCGCAAGTGGACCGTTGGATTACAATCTGGTCACTTTGGCGGAGGTCTTACAGAGCGCAGGATATCATACGGTAGGTTTGGTGAACAATCCCTTGCTGAAGGAGTCCAGCAATTTCAATCAGGGATTCAGTGATTATCATTATTTTCAGCCCCGGAAGCCGTATCCAACCGATTTACAATCACCCAGGTTGTTCGTATATAAAGTACTGGATATAATGTACCGGCGACTATTTCCAACCCAAATTTATGAAACATCATACAGGGATGCCGAGTATTGCACCGAATCGGCTATGAGATGGGTATCAAATAATGGCGCTTCGAGCTTTTTTATGTTTCTGCATTTCATGGATACTCACTCACCATATTTTGAACATCCCTATGAGGGAGAATTCTACAGGCCGCCCCGCACCGGAGGCTTCAGCGACGGTATTCTTCCAAAAGCAACGGATAACTATAAACAGGAGATCCGGTTTGCTGATGAGTCGCTTGGAGAATTCCTCGGCTACCTGAAGAAAAACGGAATGTATGACGAGTCGATGATAGTCGTCACCGCTGATCATGGAGAGGAGTTCAACGATCATGGAGCAGCGGGACATGGTAGAGTTCTTTATAATGAGTTACTGAGAGCCTCCACAATTATAAAACTCCCCTTGGGAGAAAAAGCCAGCACGGTGGATTCATCCTTAGCGCAATCAATAGATATAGCTCCGACTATTTCATCTTTTGTTGACGCCCGGATTCCGGACAGTTGGGAAGGGATAGATTTATTCACTGATGAAAAGTCGGAATACTCCGTGGCTGAACTGCAGCAAATGGGAATAATACCGATCACGAGTATTCAAAATCTCTCCGAAAAGCTTATTATTACGCGGGATGCAGATCAAAATATCGATAAAGTGGAGTATTATGATTTGATAAAGGATCCGCTGGAGTTGAATAACGTTGCTGAGGAGCAATACTATAAGGATAAAGTTTCCACGTTGCTCTCGAGGCTTCAATCCATAGAGCAGTACTTCCAGTCCACAGCTATTCAGAGCGATTCAATGGAGTTGGATGTGGAAACTATACAGCAACTTAAAGCTTTGGGATACTTGCAGTATTAATGTTGGGGAATTTGGACCGGATAAACCATAAAGGCTATTAATCGGTAGCCGAAGGCTTGCCGTTCGGCTACCGAACCATCTGTTTATGAATCATCCGGGTTAGTGCTTGATTAGAAGCTATGTTGTAAAACAAGCCTTGTAACTTTGGAAGCCTGCATACCTTTCGGGCCTTCAAATGCCGAGTACTCAACTTCCTCGCCTCGTTTCAAGGTCTTGAATCCTTCGCCGTCGATTTTTGAATAATGTACAAATATATCATCGCCTTCGCGATCACCTTCGATAAATCCGAAGCCTTTCCGATCATTGAACCATTTCACCCTACCTTTGGGCATTAAACACAACCTCCTCGTTCGTCAATAATTGTGATTTCTCGAATTTCTTTCTGATGTTTGCTACTTCCATTATGTTTCTGAAGAATTCAGTGGTTTAATTCTCTCTAATTACATCTATTAACAATATCGGTAAAAGACAATTCTCCTTGAGTAGATGCAACCGCCAATCGTAAGTGTTTTCCGGACACTCTAAACCGGGAACCTTTTAGGGAATTCCTATTTTATACTTGACTATATAGGTTAACATAACTCATATATATAGAATTCATATTTTAAGGAGAAAAAGAAATGGAATATAGACCGTTGGAAGGTAAAGTGGCATTGGTTACCGGGGGTACACGGGGAATCGGCAAGGCGGTTACATTGCGGTTAGCTGAACAGGGGGCTAAGGTGGTAATCAATTTCTTCAAGAACCGCACCAATGCCGAGAAAACTCTGGAGGAAGTTCGGGAGCGCGGCAGCGATGGAATGCTGTTTCGAGCTAACGTAGGGAATCATCAGCAGTTACACAGGATGTTCGATACAATTGAAGAGAAATATGGAATCATGCATTCCTTTATCTCCAACGCTGCCCTGGGTATCCCGGGTGAGATCGATGAGGTTAATGACAAAATTTGGGATCTGGCGATGAATGTGAATGCAAAAGCATTCCTTTATGGTTCCCAGAGAGCCAGTAAATTGATGAAAGAAGGCGGAAGTATAGTAACATTGTCAAGTTTAGGAGCGCAATCATACTTTCCCGGTTATTCATCAATAGGTGTCAGCAAGGCGGCGCTGGAAACGTTAGTCCGTTATATTGCAGTGGAATATAGCAAAAAGGGTATCACCTGCAATGTGGTAACCGGGGGTTTGATCGACACCGATGCTCTAAAGAAGTTCCCGGCGATGTTCAAAGTACTTCACGAGGAAACAATGCGCAAAACGCCGATGGGAAGACTGGGAACGCCGGAAGATGTTGCCGGTGTGGTGCTTTTTCTTTGTTCCGATGACGCCAAATTCGTTACGGGACAGACGATTGTAGTCGATGGCGGATATTCGGCGGTCTGTTGACGGAATTATTGATTTTAGAGTTACTACGTTAGATTTTTCTTGGAACTTTGCGAATATAGGATTATCTATAAAACAATAGTTGAAAATCAGGGATAGATTTTGGATGATTTCTAACTCTTAAATGAAGGAGTTACAAAATGCTGGAAGTTTTAGCCCATCAATTACGGCAATTGGCGGATGAACGAGAAGAGGAATTTCGCACGGTATTGAAAAACCGGATCAAGGGAAGTTTGACTGAGGAACAGGTAAAAGCGACCAAGGAGTTTATTTTCCTCCTCCCCCCGGTCCTGCGCTATCTAAGCGCTTATTGGAACGATAAAAGCGCTCCCCGCGAACTGAGGAGATTCAGCAGCAACATTATCGCATATATTTATCATCCGCATGATTACCTGGCCGAGGAGGAACTGGGGCTTTTCGGGTATTTGGATGATGCTTACGTAGCGGTTTCAGCTTTTCTGAAAATTCAAGAAACATATCTGAAGGATTGGCAGGAGAAATCACGGGAGGAACTACAACTTGTAGAAAGAGCGCGGGAATTGATCTCGGTTCCCAGAGTGCTGATTCCGAATGTAACAGACCGCCTGGATAAACTGTTCGAGAGCTGGGAAGATGGCAAATCGGTGGATTTCAGTAACGAATCGTAGCGCAACTGCGAAGTTGTAGATAATTTTATATTTTCTATTGAATATCAGTTCGTTTGTTCGTCGCATCCCGCTCCACAGTATGAGAATTGAACATCGAAACCGGACAACTTTCAGGAAGTAAATACTTTAATAGTAATTTTCAATTAACGCCTTAAACTCCGCTACGGATTCAAGGTATTTGTGAACCGTGCCGATTAAATTAGTTTATCTTCAATCAGATCACAGGTGGGATGCCCGTTGCTTGAATAAAAGACATAGGAAATCCTCTAACTAATCCAATAAAACTTTCTCCAGTCTTTCAACCAGATAATCAATCTCATCCTTAGTGATTACCAGAGGAGGTGATATCCTTATGGTATGCCCGTGGCTGTCATTGGCCAACACACCAAGCTCAAGCAGTTTTCTGCAATATTTCATAGCATCGCCGCCAACCACTTCGAGTCCGATAAACAAACCTCTTCCACGAACCTCTTTAACATGCGATGACTTCTCAGCGATTTCATCTATTTTCGCCCTGAGAATTTTCCCATATTCCGCAGACCGCGCTGACAAACCTTCCTTAACAATAACATCCAGCGCCGCAATACCGGCTATGGCGCCTAATGGATAGCCACCGAATGTGGAACCATCGCTTCCGGGACGGAAAACCAGATCCATAAGTTTCGTATTGGCAACGAATGCTGATACCGGCAACAAACCTCCCGACAATGCCTTACCCAACACTAATCCATCGGGAATTACGTTTTCGTGCTCAAAACAGAACATCTTTCCGGTTCTGCCTAAGCCCACCTGAATCTCATCGAAAATTAGCATCAGGTCATTATCATCGGCAAGCTGTCTTAAACCCTTAAGGAATCCCTCCGGAGGTTGATACATTCCGCCCTCGCCCTGCATCGGTTCCACCAGAATGCCACAGGTGTTTTCATTGATAGCGTTTTTGACAGCATCCAGGTTGCCATATTCAACCGAGACAAATCCCGGGGTCAATGGCCCGAAACCTTCCTTATACTTAGGAGTGGTCGAGAAGGAAACCACAGCGATCATTCGTCCATGAAAATTATTGTGGAATACGATTATCTCCTGTTTACCATCTTCGATCCCTTTGGATTTATAACCGTAGTAGCGGATAAACTTGAGAGCGGTTTCCACAGATTCCACTCCGCCGTTTTTAACCAGAACCTTATTCCCGTTTTGCCCGAAACGCGGCGCAAGCTGCGGAATCAATGCAGCCAGTTTTTCGGCAAACAGAGCGTACGCATCGGTATGAACCATATTGGAAACAACCGATCCGTAATGCTTCTGTAAACCATCAACGACCGCCTGTACTATCCCGGGATGGTGATGCCCCTGATTTGCTGCGGAATATGCAGCCAGGCAATCCAGGTATTTATTTCCATCGTGGTCATAAAGCCAGCAGCTTTCGGATTTACGGACTATAAAATCGTACCGACCGTAATGCGTCGCTCCAAAACTGTTGCTCAGCTCAAGTATCTCCTCATCGGATTGCGTAGAAAAACCGATTGCGGTTTTGTTTACAGTATCTGTATTGGACAAGAATTCCTCCTCTCCTCGTTAACCATCTTCATTGTTATTCGAATTAAATCGGCGGAATATAACAGTTTTGGAATAAAAACACAAGCGTAGTGACTAACAAAAAATCCAGTGGGCAGCCGTCAGGTGCGGCGACCCGACAGCGCGAATTTGCCATATAAGCAGATATTTGAAAAAAACGGCACATTTTGCGATAACGAGTCCGGCGGCAGATTGTGATCATAGCCAGAACCGCAGGGAGCTGTCTATTCGGAAATCCCCTAATGTCCGGTGAACTGACCTATTATAATAAGAGCCAGCAGGAATAATCCAATAAGCAAGGCGACGGTTCCCCAGAGGTAGCTGATAAAAGCTCTCAAGCTGCTGATCGGTTTCACCTGATATTCTTCGAGTTTGCCTTCCTGCTTAAGGCGTTGATATTCCAGTGGGCGTTCCTTGCGGAATTCCCCCTCGCTTATCCTGCCGGTGTAAATGGAAACATCCATGGGGAATTTCTCGGCGCGAAGGTGAGTGTTAAAAAAGTGAATGATAAAAATGAATGCGGTTGCCAAAAGCGCTTCTTCTTTATGGATAGTATCGGCGAGGGTTATGACCCCTCCCCCAAGCAGATTTCCAAAGAACTCATCAGCCCACCTTAAGAGTCCCGAAAGCCCGATTACGAATACTCCCCAGAAAACGGCGAAGTAGTCGAATTTTTCCCAATATGTCCATCGGTCGAAACGCGGCGCCGGCGCTTTTCCGAAGAACCATTTTATATGCTGGACGAAATCCTGAAAATCCTTCTTGCGAAACATCATTGTATTAGGACCGGTGAGAATACTCTTCAATCCATTCTTGCGCATTCTGATCGCAAGATAGATGAGGTGAAGCAAGAAATACAACCCGGTTACAATCGCAGCTAAGTAATGAAGGTTCTGTGCGGTTTTGAGGGACATGATATGCTCGAACATCCATTTGGCAAGGTCGGTATGGGCATACGATTGCGGTAAGCCGGTGAAAGCGAGTGTCAGGAAACTGACATTAACCAGTATATGCAGAAAGCGGTGGAATCCATCGATGCGACGGTAATAAATCACTTTCGGTTTCATCCGTCCCCGGAATCCTCGCTGAAACCAGAGAATGGTGTGGAAACCGAAGATACCAAGCACTGTAACCAGCAATAAGGTCATTGCCCAGGTGACGATGTTATTGAAATCGGTCCATGCCGTTCGGGACTCCGGCGGGATTGTCCTTTGTGATGTGCGGGCGATAGCGTCCAGGGTATCCACAGGTTCTGCTTTTTCTACCCGTTCGAATTCTTCCGCTGCCGCTTTCTTGGGATGCACCAGGTAGCTTACGAATTTATCGTTAGCACGGGGATGGCACTGTTTACAGGTTTCCACGATATGATCGCGATGCACCCTGGATTCGGGATCTTCCGGCGGTAATATGGTGTGCGCTCCATGGCAATTGGTGCAAACGGCGAACCTAACATCTTTGCTGCCGGTTTCAAGTATCTTACCGTGATAGGTATCTTTGTATCCCTCCACAACATAAGGATTGATGCGAAAGCTGAGCATCAGTTCCCGGTTGCTGTGGCAATTGGCACATAGCTCGATTACACCTTCCGGGGTAAATTGGTTTTCGACTTTTTTGACATCCACTTCGCCGTGGCAATCAACGCAATGAGGAGCTTCATCAAAGCCCTGTGCTCTTGCTCTTCCGTGGATGGATCCGGCATATTCCTTCTGCTCTTCGATATGACAACTCTCGCATTGTATTTTGCTGTTTTTCACAGCTTCGGCATCAAGACCGGGCATATCATAATGGTAGATATGGCATTTAGTGCAGTTCGCCTCAGCGCCGACCTCGGTAGTCAGCATCATTCTACCGTGCGCCAGATCCCTCTTCAGTTGTCTTTCCCTCAAATGGCAGACGTTACATTGATTAAAAATACCGCCCTCTTTGAAAATCGCACGGTTGATGGAAGCCATGTCGGTTTGATGTCCGGTATGACATGCCGAGCATGCCTTGCTGTCTGCGCCCGGTTGACGATGCAGGCTTTCTATATGGCCGGGATGGCAATCATTGCAAACCTGTGATATATTCAGAGGATGCACGGATGATAGGGAATCGGTTGGATGCCGGATAGCATGAGTCTCGTGACAACTGGTGCAAATCGGGGCGTCCAGATTGCCTCCTTCGAATTCGTGGAAATGCCGGGAGTGTACATACCTTTCAATATCCCGACGGTGACATCGCGAGCATATATCGACAATCTCCTGTTTGTAAGCATGAGTTGACATTACTTCCCTTTTAAACTTGTAATGCGGGTCATGGCAGGTCGTGCATATCGGATAGGTATGAGGATCTTCCGGATACTTTTGGAAGTGATAACTTTGGCGGTATTCTCTTGCTTGTTTCTGGTGGCACCGGTCACATACAATCTCCATCCCCATCTGTTTCCTTGCATCGTGAGTTCCATGACATTCCACGCAGCCCGGTATTTCTGCATGCCCCTTCATATCCATCATCTTGTAGAAATGCTCCATCCAGACAGCGGCTGTACGTGGATGGCAGGCTGAGCAATCTACTTCCTTGTATTCCTCATAGTGAGGGATATCCTCGAAGTCCGCCACTTCCTGGCTGTGGCAATCGGTACACTCGAAACCATCGTGGACAGATTTTCGCAGTATCCTGTTATCGACATAAATCGATTCGCCGGCTTCGGAGATCATCCCTTCGTCGCCATGGCATTCCATACAGTACTCGTCGGGGAATTCTTCGGACGTATATCCTGTTGTAAGCAGAATAAACGAGAAAACAAATGTGATTAGGAGGAGTAATCCGATTCGATTTTGTAGCATTTACTCTACGCTTTCGTCAGCGTTATCTATTTCACCGCCTTTTTTAATCATCGGATCTTCAGGATGCTCTTGACGATACCAATCTTCGGGCATTTTACCGTCGATCCAAGCCGGATTCATAGGATAAATATTCGGGCTGAAAACAGTGGAATACATGTGCCATATCAAAATCGCCAGCGTCGCCAGCCAGGCTTCGTAATAATGGATCACCAGCATCACATCCAGGAAACCTTTGGGGAACCATTGAACCGCAAGGTTATCGAACCAGAGGAAGAAACCGGTGATAATCATTACAACCGATCCCCATACCAGCGCCCAATATTCAGCTTTTTCGATGTAACTAAACCTGCCGAATTTAGGAGGTCTGGCTGTTTTATCGAAATTATACTTGAGCATGTGGGTCAATTGCGATATATCCTTCCTCTCCGGGAAGATATCGAATAAGAACCTCTTACCGCGCTTGGTAGTAAGATAGACTATATGCCAGACTACCGTGAACATAAACAGCACGGCGGCTACCCGATGGATAATTCCACGCAACGGGAATCCGCCCTCCCATCCAAAGAGGAACTTAACCCAGAAGGCATCTGAAAAACGCAGCGAGAATCCGGTTATGACCAGCGCGATAAAAGTAACCATCAAGAAAGTGTGCTGCCAGACTTCATTAATAGTCATTCGGCGGATCCTCTTCATCCGAAAAACTCTTTTAATTTGCTTGCGGAGGTCGATCAGCCAGTGAATAACCATTCCTCCAATAATGATGGTTATAGCCCATATATAAATATCCTGCACAACTCTCGCTACCGGTGTTTGAGACATGCCGGGCGTACCGTGAATCGGGGTGTTGGCAATCGCCCTTGAGATACCGGGATGACATTCACCGCAGGTTTCCTGGAGATTACTCGGATGGATGGATGAAGACGGTTCAGTGTGCGACAGAATTCTGTGGGCTCCATGACACGATGCACAATTCGCCACGGTAACGTCGCCGGCTTTACTCTTCAACCCATGGTAACTATCCACATAAGTCCGTAAACGTCCGGTTGGTATTCCATATTTTTCGTTGAGTCGTGCTGATTCATGGCATGGTGCGCAGGTCGCCTCGGCAAGTCGCGTAGGACTGACAGGAGAACGAGGATCGCTTGGCGAAATTATCCCGTGTTCACCATGACAATCGGTACAGACCGGCGAGTCCACCTCACCCCTTGCGGCTAACTGACCATGAATTCCTTCCCAGTAATCCTGCTCGATAGCGCGATGGCATTTACCGCAGGTTTTCGGAATGTTGAAATGATTAATCGGTGATTCGGGATGACCCGGTCCCAGAATCCTGTGTGCGGTTCCACCCGCGGAGTGGCAATCGTTGCAGGTTGCCGCCATGTATATACCGCCAGCGGTTGCTCTCCCATGAACACTACTTTTATATACTTCTACGGCCTTCTCGAAGAGTATGTCATGCTTCTCGACTATGTCCAGGTCCGCATGACACCGTCCACAGGTTTCAGGGAGATTAAGCGGATTGACCCAGGATTTCTTGTTTGATGGCGGAAGGATATGATGATGTCCGTGACAATCGGAGCAGCATGGGAAATCCTCGCACTCCCCGTATAGAACCCTCCCGTGCCACTGATATACTTCTTTGGTTTCTTCATGGCAGGACTCGAAACATTTTACTTCGGGAAGTTCTTCGGCATGGGGCAATTCGGTGATACTGTTATGACAATCGATGCAATCGATCCCATCGTGGCTGGTCATTGCAAGCAACGAATCATAGGGAAGTTCCGGTTCTACCTTGCCCACCGCCTGATCATGGCATTCCAGGCAGGTTTCGGTCGTCGGCTCCTGCGCGTTAAGAAATTCACAAGAAACCAACAGATAACTCACCGCTATCAAAATGATGAGTTTTTTCATAGAGATATCTACATCTACGTTCATTTCAAGAAAAGAATAATCAATTTCGAAATAAATTGCTACATATTTTTAGTTTCCGATTATTGTAGCGCCAGGTCGCCTGATCTGGCGCTTATTGTAAACCTGTAAATCGATGTATCTACCTCAGTCCAAATGTGACTCCCGCCCTTATCACATATAGCGAACCGGTTTGATCACCGTATACATAAACTTCATCGTCAGCAAAGTTGATATAGATTAACTCTGCACTGAATGTCGTCTCATCATCGATGCTGTAATCAGCGCCCAAAGTTAGGTCCAAACGATTGTATGACAGGTCGGAATACGTATTTACTTCGCTGTAATCGAAATTAGCTGCCTCCAATTCCTGTTCCGCTTCGTCAGAAACCTCGGGCATATTCACCGGATCGAACTCGGCTTCACCCATAACCATGTTTCCGCTAACAGTGAACACGGTTCGTTTGATTCCGAGGAAAGTGAATCCTGCTGAGAAAGAGTTAACAACGGTTTTGTAATCCATTTCACCCATCAAGGAACCATAATGCATGACGCCTCCACCTGAGGCGTTAAATATATGGCCTGCTCAGCCGTCGAATAGCGCTACCGCAAGCGGCGCGTTAAGACTCTCATTCAAATGAGTGAAGTTACCATAGAGGCTCCAGCTGGGATTAACTACGTATGTGGTGCTTAAGCTGGGCTGCAGGACTGTTTTTTCGAAATCGATAGTATTGAGGTCATCGTTCTTGTCAAGCTGTACCCGCAGACCGCCCACAAGAGACCACTTCCGGGCGGGACGGTAACGCAACTGGAATTGCAGTTGCTGAGACATTGTGGGCAATTGAGTCGCATCACCGTACTTATAATCCTCCCGCTGGAAATAGTATACGAATCCGTTGCCGGTGATCGGGTCCTCCACGCCGTTCATCCTTCGCTCCAGAAGTTTTCCTACCGTCATAAACGGATTATCTGTCTGCTCGATCCTCGCTTTCATACTTCCTGAGAATTTGGAGGACGGTCTGTAACGCACTGTCAACTGCCCGAACAGAGTTTCGGTTTCATATTCGGCATCTTGAATCGGGAAATCATCCCTTTTGTTACTCTTGTAGCCAGCTAACAACGAAAGCCGGTATCTAATTGATGGATTGTAAATAACTTCGCCCGATCCGGAGAAGTAAGTTCGTGTTAAGCTTGAGTAACGGGTATAATCGAAATCCTGTCCGCCGCCGGGGCGATCCTCTCTCCAGAGCGGCAGATCTACGAAGTACGGGTCATCCTTTATACGACTCGCGGAGAAATTCCCCACAAAAGAGATTCTGCGGCTTAACCGGGAGAACAGCCTGGCAACACCTCCGTTGGATTTAGTGTCCAATCCGTAGTCTTTATTAGTTGCCCTGGCGTGGGTGAAACTGCCCGCTAAAGCGCCAAAAGGAAGATCGGTTTTTATTTTAGCCGTATGGCTGTATTTCTCAGTTTCCGGCTGCTTTTCAACGGCAAGGGTGGTATCATCATATATCAGCCTGGAACCGAATTCCTCCTTTTTATTGCCCTGAATGGGATGCTGCGCTTCATCGAAGTACCTCTGAGAGGCTCCGACTCTTGATTCAGTAAAACGATAACCGAATTCGTAAGCTAATGAAGCGGGTCCCATACTGCCTTCGATACCGCCCATGAAGTTATGAGTGTAAAGGTCGACTTCCGCCCTATGGGATTCCACGTGGCATGAGAAACAGTGCGAGGTGCTGATCACCTGTTTGTCACCGTGTTCGATAATGCTTTTATGAGCCGCATAGAGCTTTACCTCATTCTCATCGTTTTTAATAAGATTAAGTATCGCTTCCGAAGCGACTTGGTGAGAAGCGTATCCGAACTGAGCTCCGGGTACATAATCCTGATGGGTAGTGGTTTTTCCGCCCGGGGTGTTGTGTTCCGGATCGACAGCTTCCCTCGCGGTCATATTCTCCAGCAGGTCATGCGGCGTACGATGGAAGAAGGAACGGTAGGAAAGTTTCGCGCTCCATGTGTCGCCGCCTACTCCTTCGGCATTCAGGTACATCCTTTTATCGTCATAATAAAATGCGTTCACCTTTAGCATCTTATCGTTGCGCGTACCGATATAGTTTAAGCCCACTTCCGGCCTAATTTCGAAATTGGAACGGTAGTATTCTCCGGCACGCGGATAGTAATCGACCGAACCGGTGTAATGTGATCCCAGGTAGATTCCCCAATCATATTCAACCAGGTCGTCGGCATAACTGCTTACGGGTATGAGGGATACCATTACAAAAAGTAGTAATGTAGTTTTTATTGTTCGCTGCATTTTCACCTCCTTCATCTCGTCATGCCTTTAGCCTGACCGGATACCGATTGAGCCGGTAAGTCAGAACCGTGGACTTGCGTATGACATTGCGTACATTTGGTCAGCATCACTTTCTTAAAGCTATGAATTCCGGATTGTCCCCCCCTATCGGGACCAACCGGGCTGGGGCTGTCATACACCGAGCCAGTATAACCGGTAATAGTTGAATGAAAATGAGCGGCATGACAACTCAGGCATAGGAAAGGTTCGGATTGCGTCAGCAGATTGTCCGCAACCGATCCGTGCGCTTTATGGCAGATCATACAGTCTTCGTTAGCCGGAGCATGCTCGAAAATGTACGGACCTTGTTTTTCTGCATGGCACCCGAGACATCTCTCGCGCGAACTCATCATGCCCACAAACTGAACCGATTTCTTACCATGAGGCGCGTGACAATCGGTGCAATTCATAAATCCCTCGGTTACCGGATGATGCGAAGGCATCCTAAACTCCGCCATTTTCTCGATATGACAATCGAAACACAATTTGTCTTCGCTTTTCACCAGCAGGTTCTCCGTGTCGGAATGAACCTGGTGGCAGCCCGAACAGCCTTCTTCGATGTGAGGATGATGATCGCCGAGATAAGCCGAAGGATAACCCTCGTGGCAATCCAGGCAAGGATTGTCCTCGCCATATTCGTATTCTTCGGAGAAAGTTTTTATCAAGTATGGATCACCCTCATCGGCATGCGCAGAACCTCTTCCATGGCATGACTCGCAGGCGATATTCTCACCGTCCCAGGCGGAAATGCTCACCCGGTGAACATTATACCGGAAGGCTTCCGCGACATCATCATGGCAAGCGCCGCAGGTTTCGCTCCCGATATAGGTGGCATCGTCCGGGATTTTCGCGCTGATATGCGACATAAAAACCACGCATACAAAAGCCGCAAGGAACATCGACATCAGTTGTTTACTCACTCCTGCCCTCCTTTCCGGAACCAGACCAGCTCCAGAAACTCATTCATATCGAACGCCAACGCATTTCTTTTCTCATTTTGCCTCCTTTAAACCTTGTGCATATATCGGTATGGTATTATTTATTATCTCATCAATGCCAAAATCCTGCTTTTGGATGTTCTTCCAGAGATTTAAGCCAAGATTGCAGTCCATGACCATTCCCACAAAACATCGAGCCGTTATCTCAGGATTTACTTTTCTTACCTGCCCGCTCTTGATCATCTTGCTCAACTTTCGCGAAAGGATTTTGATATACGGCATTCTGATAGTCTGGAAAACCTGGCGGGATAGTTCATGGTTTTCAAGTGAACTATAAAGCAAAAGGCGCCATAGTTCGGTATTTTCGGTGAAATTGCCTATCAAATGCCTTGCGACAGCGAACAGGATCTTCTCCACATCACTTTCCGGAGATATAGCACGGTCAAGTTCGCTTAATTCCATCTTTTCCCGAAGGTGATTCAAAACCTCTCGGTATATGCTCTCTTTGGATTCGAAATGTTTGTATAACGCCGATTCGGAGATTCCGCATGCTGAAGCTAACATCTTAGTTGTTACTCTTGCATAACCGTAACGTGCAAACATACTTGTAGCTAAGTCTATGATCTGAGCTTTCCGCTCTTGTGAAGTTTTTCTCATTCTCGCTTATTAAACAAAGTTAGTGAACATTCACTAACTTGTCCATAGTATCACAAACAATAAAATTTGTCAATGATTTTTACATGAAATTATTACTTCAGAAATCATCTTATTTTTGGAGCAGGCAATTTTAATCCGGATCATTCACGAAAAACATCAATCGATAGCCGAAAGCTTATCTTTCGGGGATTCAAAAAAAAGAAGCATATTTACGATTTGGAACTGAAGATCTCAAAGAAACGCCGGAGTCGCAAGTACGCCATGGGCGTATTAAAATTTCGCTACCGTTGATGAGATTTATGAATAGTACGGGTTAAAGCAGCAAGAATCAACATCGGATCTTAGCGTGGGCAAGTCAAACGATGTTGTACTAATACTGTATGCAATACAAATATATAAAGAAAATGATTGACAAAACGACATACTTGACCATATTGGTAGTATATTAGAAATCCGGCAAGATATGGTATGCTGTACTCTTTTCCAATACAGAGTTCGTGCTTAATCTTGCTAAGGTCTTAAATTCCACAACGGGAGATATTATGAAAAGATTTATGACAAGCCGAATGTTGGTTGTCCTGTCCATTATTGCGGTTATTGTTATCGGCAGCAATGGATTATTGAACGCAGCTATAGATAGAAGCGCTATCGATATGAGCGCATCCTCGGATGCGACCATGAAACCGCGTTATATCCCGAGCAAACCGGCCAATACTGTTTTAAAAGAGTGGCACGACCGAAATAGAATAAAAGTGAAATTTGTTGATAATCTCGATATTGGTTTGAACAATCAAGGCGAGCCTGTTGACAGAAG
>WJIR01000266.1 GCA_014730175.1 Candidatus Zixiibacteriota bacterium | reverse complement strand
GACTATGAATATGGATTCACGATTTAGATATCCTGAAACACACTAATGTACATATCCCAATGCTTTCAACTCCCTCAAGGTTTTCTTATCGATAACACCTTTCTCAAAGTGATCGACATTTATTTCCGGTTTCCAAAAAAATGTCGATTCAGCGGTCAAATATTTTTCGACCAAAGCCGCATATTCCGGGGCATCAATCCTGTTTATCTTTTCTTCAGGATCCTCATTTAGATCATAGAAACTCTCCGAAGGGCAGGCGATTTCTAAACTGGGTCGAGTATGGTTCCTGAAACCTTTAAACTTGCTGGCGAAGAACCCGGAATCGCTTACAGAAAGCTTGTAATTCATTGTTCTCATTGCTCTTAGAGTTCCCCCTTCATTCAATCCCTGGATTAATACATATTCGTTGGAGAAATCTCCCGAAAGGAAGTTATTGCCGGCCCAGGTCAATGGAATGTCAAAATTAAGATAGCCGAGGATTGATGGAGCCAGGTCGATCTCGCTGATTAGCGCTCTATTAACGGTTCCGGCATTTTTCGAATACGGCATCTTAATTATCATTGGCACATGGACAATCTCTTCATACGGCGAACCTCTATGTTCCCACCCGTAATGCTCGTAGAATTCCTCCCCGTGATCTGCTGTTAACATTATCATTGTATTATCATAAAGCTGCGATTTTTTGAGGAATTCAATTAATGGGTTTAAATACATGTCATTAGCTTCTACTTCCCCCTTGTACAACGACAGATATCTTTCTAAGTTGCTAACATCGGCATCTTCGCGCGGTTTTACATTCACTCCCTTATTCTGGTGGCTATAATAGGGTGCATGAGGTTCCATGTAATGTAAATACATGAAGAATTTATCTTCTCCCTTTTCAGTTATCCACCTTATTGCCGACTCGGTTAGTTTATCCCCTGACATATAGGACTTATAGTTCTCCCTCACCCACGGTACAACCTTCAGTAGCGCAGCTAATATATGCTGGTAATTTTCCAGCCATACGGCTCGACTAAATAAAGGAAGCGGGATTTTTTCGAATCGAAACTCATGGAAACCTCTATGGAAACCTGTCTGAGGTTTAATATTCGGATTGGCGCTGATTCCGACAGTGCGATAACCGTTATCACTCAATTCCTCCGGTAGTATCCTCAAGTTCTCCGGCAATGATGTGGTGTATGTCAGTACGCCGTGATCGAATGGCAATCGAGATGCCATTATACTTGTTATTGTGGGTCTCGTCCAGTAGCTGGTAGCTATAACATTCTTGAATAAAATCCCATCATCAGCTAAAGCCGAAATGGTCGGTGTATCTGCTTTATCACTATTCGGAGAGATCATATCGTAGCGAAGGCAGTCAATTATAATTAAGATAACGTTGGGCTTTTGCTTCAGTTGAGAATTCGCCTTCGGATTATAATCTTGAAATGAATATGAGGATTCGGTTAATGCTGTTGCAACGATTCCGGTAACTATGAAAATGACGAGATAAAGTATAAAAATAGTTAAAGCTGGTTTTTTATAGATCGTACTCGCAATCTTGTAAAGTAGGAAGATAATCAGCGACGACAGCACAGCACTTAAAGCAAAGATTAACAATGATACTACTAAACCCTTAGGTGTTAGTGGATTGAGTCCTAATTCCGGAAGCCAGCTATAAAGAATTATTCCCAGCATAGCTACCGAGGTTGAAAATGTCCCCACGGTGGTAAAATATGTGATATCTTTAAATTCCTTGAACCTTGTCAGCGCTAAGAATCCTACCCCGCAGCCGGCTCCAATCACAAACCCGACCATACCATAAAGGAGCATAGCTTCAAAGGGTAGCGACCACATTGTCTCAACATTTCTGGATAATACTGTAAGTGATTCAATTAGTCCGACCGATGAGAATCCTATCAGTCCTCCCAAAGTCGACTTAGCTAAAATATTTACTTTGCGCATACAGGATAATCTATGCTTGACTGTACGTTTTGACCTTCATACAGGTGACGAGAAGATATCAATTTAAGCAATATAATACTGAGTATGCAGTTTACCAAACATTTATCTCCATGTATCGTATAAAATGTCACAACTTTCTGTGCGGAACTAACCCGTGTAGTTCATAAAAAACATTAATCCGTAGCCGAAGGCTTGTCCTTCGTGGATTTAAAAGTAATAGACCATTGACAGCTTGGAATTGCGGATTCAGAGAAACGCCGGAAGCGCAGGGTTTCCGCTACCGGTGACTGAGTTTATGAATAATACAGGCTAACCGGTACAGTTCACAAATACTTTGAATCCGTAACCGAAAGTTTACGCACCTTAGGTTAGAAATTCCTTGACAATTACTGGTAAATTTTGTATCAATTTATTGAATTAATGTGTACTTCAGGTTAGTAATCGATTGATTTAAGAGCAATCGGTGAATATTACTTTCAACATTGACAGGAGTGGAAGTCACTTTTAGTTTTATGCACTGGATGGAATGACTGCGATTGTCATTCTTTGTAGTTAAACGGAAGTGTTTTGTTATGTTTGGGGGAATTCGCGAGAATTAACATTAATACCGTATCTTCTTAGACAAGAGTGAAATAAATAATGCGTGTCATTCCCAAAAACTATATCCAATTCTATTTCCTGACCCTAAAACAATTGAGGCTATGGGGGTGTTGATGATGATTAAAGCTATTTCAAGCTTTGCAATCCTGATCTTGCTGGGATTCCTATCGTCCCATCAGGGTTTCGCTCAGGGAGTTTCCTGGACTAAACATATTGCAGTTGATAGCCTGTTAGGCGCGCATGATGTTTTCCCGACTGATGCCGATAACGATGGCGATACGGATTTATTCCTTTCGGGAGCCGGTATTCCACCGCTATTTGAACCCGGTACCGTCAGTTGGGCAGAAAACGATGGGGATGAGAATTTCACTTTACATATTCTGGATAGCACCTATACCTGGGCAAGTATGATATTCGGAGCCGATCTGAATGAAGATAATTTCGTTGATATCATATCGACATCATGGTTGGAAGATGATATATCATGGTGGAGAAATGATGATAATCAGAATTTCTCGAAAATAACCATTAGTGATAAGCTGCGTCATGCTTGCGATTGTTACGTCATCGATATGGATGCAGACAATGATCCGGACATCCTGGGAATATCGCTTTATCAACATATCGTCTGGTGGGAAAATATAGACGGCGTTTTAGAAATTAATCATATTATCGATGACGACTATGCTGGCGGCCATGATATTTATGCAGCGGACCTCGATGGCGATTCGGATATCGATATAGCTACCGCAAGTATAAATCTGGACGAGGTACACTGGTGGGAAAATGATGGTAATCAGAATTTTGAGCAGCATTTACTCGATGGAAACGCAAACGG
>WJIR01000265.1 GCA_014730175.1 Candidatus Zixiibacteriota bacterium | reverse complement strand
GTCAATGTCTATCACCTATCCCGAAACTTATATTGCTTTAGCAGACCAGGTTTATGCCGAGGGCGACACCACCAAAGCAATCGACCTTTTACTTACAGCCAAAGAGAAGTTCCCGTATTATTTCCGGACTCCTTTGAAGCTGAAGGAATTATACCTGAAAACCGGAAGGGTCGAGCAAGTTGAGGGATTACTTGCTGAGGCGATAGACAGACTTGAGTATAAAGTTGAGAAATATCCCGAAGAAAAATTCTGGTGGATGTTTCTCGGTCCTCTATATATGGAAAACAACCAGACAGAAGACGCTATTTGGGCATTCGAAAATGCGCTGGAGATCGATCCGGATGAACGGATGGCGCTCTCGAATCTACTGCGAGCATATCGAATCACCGGAGAGAATGAGAAAGCGATAAAACTGCTGGAACGTTGGAAAGAAGACTATCGCAACGATAAGGAGGTCCAGCAGCTATATTCTTACTTCCGTAAGATGTTTAGATAATGGGAACATTAATAACAGGTTAATTGAAGTGTAGCCAGTCGATATCTAATTAACCGTTAGATGTGAATGCTGCAATTCATAACCTGTATTATTCATAAACTTAGTCACCGCTACCGGAAGCGCAAGGCTTCCGGTATTCCTTTTGAATCTTCAATTACAGTCTGTAAACATTCTCATTCACTTGAGCTTTCGAAGGACAAGCCTTTGGCTGTGATTTAATGTTATCTATTAATCATCCGGGATAAATCTCCTTGATAACCTGCCGAACAAAGTAATAATAGTTAAATTTTGCTTTTGTCTGATTCAGTCATAAATGTTGTTAAATCTGACTCCATGCGGGGCAAATTCACGGCAACCTTTTGTCTATCGGTGTCTATTACTAATTGCGCAATGATTCGGGCTTTAGTGCTTACCCGCATAATCCATAAAGGCCGTTAATCCGTAGCCGAAGGCTTGTCCTTCGGGAATTTTACAACAAAAGCAATTTACAATCTGTAATTTGGGACGCCAGAAAAGAGCCGGAAGCGCAAGGCTTCCGCTACCGACAAGGAAATTTATGAATAATCAGGGCTAAATACTTCTTCTGCGGCAATGAGTTTGCAACAGCCCCAATTATAAGGAGAGTGCAATGGGGAAGGATATAATTTCAGAGCGATGTTTCGGTGGTGCGTTGCTTTCTAACCGAAAGCCTGACTACAGGAATATAATCCCGGGACTACTCGTTTCGGTTATCCTGATATTCACATTGGCGATGAATGAGGGATTCTGTCAGGATATTCCGCTGGACCTTACCGATATCGATTTAGAAGACTTGATGAATATCGAGGTTGTCTCGGTATCGAAACAGGAGAAGAAATTATCAGAAACGGCGGCTGCTATTTTCGTTATCACTTCCGATGATATCAGGCGGTCCGGCTATACCAATATAGCCGAAGTGTTGCGTTTGGCGCCCGGTTTGCATGTTGCCCGAGTCGATGCTAATAAATGGGCAATTTCCTCCAGAGGTTTCAATAGCATTTTTGCAAACAAACTGCTTGTTCTTATCGATGGCAGGACAGTTTATAATCCCCTCTTTTCCGGTGTTTACTGGGATGTACAGGACGTTTTGCTGGAGGATGTAGAGAGAATCGAAGTGATTCGTGGGCCGGGGGCGACTGTCTGGGGAGCCAATGCCGTAAACGGCGTGATTAACATAATCACCAAAAATTCCAAACATACGCAGGGGCTGTACGCTGGCGGCGGCGCAGGAAGTGTTGGATACGGATTCGCAGGAATGCGTTATGGCGCAGAGCTGCAGAAAAATCTTCACTATCGCGTTTATGGTAAATATTTGAACTACGATAATTTTACTAATCGCGCAGGCATGGATTTCCATGATGACTGGGGAATCTCTCGCGCCGGATTCAGGCTTGATTGGGATCGCTCCGATAAAAATCGGATAACTGCTCAAGGCGATATCTACCAAGGCGAAGCCGGCGGCATTTACGATGAACCCTCACTTACCGAGCCGTATCAACTACTCGGGATCGATGAGTCTTCGGTCTCCGGAGGAAGCATTCAATTTGGCTGGTCGCATTTCTTCACTTCAACTTCAAATTTGGAGTTGAATACTTATTTCAGCGCCTCAGAGAGGGATTATTTCCTGGTTGAACATAGTTTGAATTCTTTGGATATTGATTTGATGCATTGTTTTAAAATCAGAAATAGCTCCAAGTTGATTTGGGGTTTAGGCTTTCGATATTACAAGGATAAAGTTGATTCCACGGAAACCTCCTGGGCGCTAACAGGTGATGATGATAGAGGGAACGAATTGTACACAGGATTCCTCCAATGGTCCGAATTCTTATTCAATCGTAAGTTGGAAGTAATCCTCGGGTCCAAATTCGAGCATAATGATTACACCGGCTACGAAATCCAGCCTACCGGCAGATTCGTCTGGAATCCGAATCGAGCGCACACATTATGGGGAACGATATCGAGAGCTGTGCGAACGCCTTCACGATTCGAGCATGATGGCATGTTTATGGCATTGATTCAACCGCCGAATACCGATTACAATCCAAGTCCGTACCCGGCTCTGGTATACTTCCAATCGGATTCGACAAAATTCGGCAGCGAAGAGCTTATTGCGTATGAAATGGGATATAGATTTCAATCCAAAAACAACTACTTTTTCGATATCTGCGGATTCTACAACATTTACGATCATATTCGCTCAGTTGAAAACATATCGACAGATCTCAAATTCGCAACCGATATTCCCCACATAGTCAGTATTCTCTCCCCGAGAAATCAGGACAGCGCTGAAACTATCGGATTAGAGCTGCTTTTTGAATGGCAGATTAGGGAGTGGTTTCGGTTACGTTCCATTTACACTCACCTTCAGATGGATTATGATACTGCTGGCGAGGTTATCGTCGCCTATGGAGGCGATTTCGACGGTACTACACCGGAGCATCAGTTTGCAATTTACGGTTTGGCTGATTTGTCGAAGAATATCGAGACCGATATCGGGATCCGCTATATCGATCGGTTGACATTTCTGGATGTCGATGATTATCTCACACTGGATTTCAGGTTAGGATGGCAACCATACGAGTTCCTGGAATTGTCGCTGATCGGGCGTAACCTGTTAGAACGCTGGCATACCGAATTCAATTACGAGATGAGTAGCTACCGGGTGCAAGTTGAGCGTAGCGTTTTTGGATCGGTCAATTGGAGATTTTAGAATGCAGAGGTTGTTATCCGCATCATTCCTGCTATTCGCTGCACTTCTTTGGTCAGCCGAATCCGGATGCTGCCAGGAAGCGAAGTTAACGGAGTATCAAATTAAGGCAGCGATGGTCTTTAACCTCGCCAAGTTCACTTCCTGGCCGGACACTGCATTCGAACGCAGCGCCGATTCAATAATTATTGGAGTCCTGGGCGTTAGCAGGACAATTGAGTTATTGGAAAAGAGTGTAGAAGGAAATCGCATTCATGGAAGAAAAGTTGCCATAAAGCACATTGATGAGAATACAGATGCTCCTGATTGTCATATTTTGTTTGTTGGCTCATCAACCGACGAGACAATAACTGATATCATCGATGCGTTTTCCGGAATAAGTGTCTTAACGATCAGTGAATGTAGCAAATTCGCGGACAAAGGGGGTATGATTGAATTGACGATTAAAGACAACAAAGTCAGGTTTATAATTAATCTAAAAAGCATCAAAAAATCCGGCTTAGCCGTCAGCTCACAGGTTTTAAAACTGGCAGAAATTGTTCAGGAGTAGATTCGTATGCTGCCACGCTTAAAGAATCTATCAATAAGGCTTAAATTTACCCTGATAGCTATGGTTGTCAGTGGCGTAGCTCTATTGATGGCGTCGCTGACTATTATGGTATACGACTATTACTCCTTTAAAGAGGAACTGAACCGGGATGCGGAGATGCTGGCTGAAGTGATAAGCAATAATAGCGCAGCAGCTTTAATGTTTAAAAACAGCCATGATGCCCAGGCGACACTGCAGGTATTAGAAGCTCAACCGAATATCCTCTCGGCTTGTATCTACGATAATGCGGGAGCAGCATTTGCCAGATACGATCGTGGTGATTCCATACAAACAGAAACACATACGGCTTCCAAACATTCCTACAACCGCTTAGATAAATATCATTATGATATTTTCCGGGAGATAATTTTCCATGGCGAAAAGATCGGCAGTGTATGGCTCGCCGTGAGTTTATCTGAGCTGTTCGAACGGGAAGAAAGGTATGCGGGTATCCTGGTTTTGGTGATGTTAGCCTCGTCATTGGTTGCCTTCGCTTTAACTTCGCGCTTGCAGAGAATCGTTTCCGAACCAATCCTGGCTTTAACGAAGCATGCTAAAGACATCTCACTGAATAAAGACTATTCGATAAGAGCCGTAAAGCTGAACGATGACGAAGTGGGATCTCTGGTTGACAGTTTCAATGAAATGTTAACCCAAATACAGATCAGGGATAAAGCTCTTCAAAACAGCCGAGACGAATTGGAGCAGAGGGTCAAAGACCGTACCCTGGATCTGGAGAATGAAATTTCCGAGCGTAAGCGGTTCGAAGAAGCGCTGCGCGAAAGTCAGGAGAGGTATAAGAGTATCGTTGAGAACACCAATGAAGTTATCATGCTAACCGATGTAAACAGCGTGATCGTTTACATCAGTCCGGCGTGTGAGAGAGTATTCGGGTATGCGCATGAAGAATTGGTGGGGATGCAGTTGCAAATAGTCCACCCGGATGATATCAATATAGTCCAGCAAATGCATTCCCGGATTCGGGACGGTAAACGCGGTTCCAATGTTGAGTATCGAATTATGCAGAGTTCGGGAGACTCTAAATGGGTATCGCATTCCTGGTCGACCATTATGAAGAACGGCAAGGTGCGCATGATTGTCAGCGTTGTCAGAGACATACAGGAAAGGAAGAAAGCGGAAGAAGCGCTCAGAGCATCTGAATTACTCAATCGCACCACTATCGATGCCATGGATTACGCAATTTATGTCGTCGATCCTGATTTGCGAATAACATTGGCTAACAAGTCAATGATTAACCTCTGCGCCGAAATTGGTCTTTGTGCCGATATTGTCGGTTCCGTACTTCCGGAAGCATTTCCATTTTTAACTGATAAAGTGATAGACGAATACCTGTCAGTGTTTAAAACAAAGCAAGCCTTCTACAACGAGGAGACAACCATTCTTCAAGGGCGTGAGATTATTACGTCAACCCAACGACTGCCTGTTGTCGAGGATGGGGAGGTGGCGCGAGTTGTTACCGTACTCCAGGACATAACCGAAAGGAGAAAAGCAGAAGAGGAATTAAAAGAGGCTAAAGATGTGGCCGAAGCGGCAAGTAAGGCTAAGAGCGAATTCCTCGCTAATATGAGCCACGAGATACGCACGCCGATGAATGGTATAATCGGAATGACCGAACTGACCCTGGACACGCGCCTTACTTTGGAGCAAAAGGAGTATCTGGATCTGGTCAAAACATCGGCGGATAACCTACTTTTTATAATCAACGATATTCTGGATTTCTCGAAGGTGGAAGCCGGTTTGATGGAATTGGAGTCGATCCGCTTTTCGTTGCGGTCAACAGTGGAATCTGCAATCGATACGCTGGTATTCAAAGCGCAGGAAAAGGGAATAGAGCTTATCAACTATATCGATCCTGTCGTACCCGATTCTCTTGCCGGCGATCCGACCCGATTGCGGCAGATAATTATCAATCTTGTCGGCAACGCCATAAAATTTACCGAAGAAGGCGAGGTGGTTTTCAAGGTGGAGACCGAATTAAAAGAGGATAGTCTTTACAGCTATCATTTCTCCGTTGCCGATACCGGAATCGGCATTCCCGAAGAGCGAATCGACATGATTTTCGAGAGTTTCACTCAAGCAGATGGTTCGACCACCCGGAAGTATGGCGGCACCGGATTGGGCACCACAATCTCTAAACAGTTGGTTGAGCTCATGGGCGGGGAGATGTGGATCGAAAGCCCTTCTAACAGCTCCGAAACCGGCGGTCCCGGAACGACATTTCATTTCAGAATCGAATTCGAAACCCAGCAGCCAACTACGGAAGACTCAGCGTTAAATTCATGCAATATGGACGGTAATAGGGTGATGATCGTTGACGATAATGAAACTAATAGGAGGTTTTTATCAGTGCTTTTGGGTAATTGGGGATTTACTACCACGGCAGTTTCTCAGGGGGATGAAGCATTGAAGACTTTATCGGAGTCGGTGGTGGATGAACAACCGTATAATTTGGTCATACTCGATATGCTGATGCCGGGGATGGACGGATTCACCGTTGCCCGGAAAATACGTTCCCAACCGCAATATCGTGACATTAGAATAATGGTGCTGACCTCCGCCGGACAGAGGGGAGATGGGGAGCAATGCAAGGAAATCGGAATTGAAGCCTATCTGACCAAACCGGTTAAGCAGAAGATACTGCGAAATGCACTCAGCAAGGCGCTTTCGTCGGGGAGTGCGAATAAGAGTAGCGAAAATGAACTGATAACCAAGCATTCGTTGACAGATGGAATGCCGCGCCTTAATATCCTCCTTGCCGAGGATAATCCGGTTAATCAGCGGTTAGCATTGAAACTTCTGGAGAAACGAGGGCATTCGGTCACGGTGGTCGATGATGGTGAGCAGGCGGTTAGAAAATATGAAATGGAGACTTTCGATCTTATTCTGATGGATGTCCAAATGCCGAATATGGATGGTCTGAGCGCTACGCAAGCCATAAGAGAGCTGGAAAATGCCACCAATAAACGGATTCCTATTATAGCTATGACGGCACATGCCATGAAAGGCGACAGGGAAAAATGTTTGGATGCCGGTATGGATGAATATATTTCCAAGCCGATAACACCCAGAGAGTTGTTCTTAACCATAGAGAAATATGTACGATTAAGCGATAGAAGGAGCGAACAAACAAGGGGAGATAAAGTGAGTATTGATACGCAAGACAGAAGGGTTTTCGATAAAAAAGTTGCGCTGGAGAGAGTCGAGGGGGACGAGGAAATTCTATCCGAAGTTGTCGTTCTCTTCCTTAACGATTACGAAAATCTCCTGTCCAAAATCCGTCAGGCGGCTGAAAGCGACGATTTTGATACTTTGAAGCGAACAGCCCATACATTAAAAGGAGCGGCAGGTAATATCGGCGCTGAATCAGTATATTCAACCGCCTACCAGTTAGAAAATATCGGTGAAAATAAAAACCTGGATGATGCCGAGAAGGCCGTTTCGATGTTGCAGAAAGAGTTAGACAAGTTAATTCCGCTTCTTGAATCTATGGCAAAGGAAGGAGCCGATGCGCATATTAATAGCTGAAGATGACCCGGTATCCCGCAAAATACTCGAGGCTAATTTAGTTAAATGGGAATATGATGTACTTGTTACCAATGACGGCAATGAGGCTTGGGAAGTCTTGACCGCCGAGGATGCTCCCAACGTTGCAATATTGGACTGGATGATGCCCGGTATGGATGGAGTCAAAATCTGTGATGAACTCCGGAAAGCAGAAAAGAAGGAGTATATCTATATTATTCTCCTTACCGCTAAGGGTAATAAGGCGGATATCGTAAGAGGATTGGAATCCGGCGCTGATGATTACATTATTAAACCGTTCGATAAATCGGAACTGAAAGCGCGGGTTAGAGTTGGCGTCAGAACCATTGAGCTGAAACTCTCGCTGAGGGCTAAGATATCGGAGCTGAGAGTAGCGATGGAGAACATTAAAAAGCTCCAGGGAATTGTTCCCATCTGCGCCTGGTGTAAAAGGATCCGCGATGACAGCCAATTCTGGCATCAGGTGGAAGACTACATCGCCGAGCACTCTTCCGCCGAATTCAGCCATTCTATCTGCCCGGAATGTAGCGAAGAGTACTATGGTGCGGAATCGGAACCGGAGCAGACCGAACAGGATTCCGAAGAATTAAACCAAAGAATATCGAGTGATCCGCAGTAAGAGACCGAAGTATCTCGTTCGGAACCGCAAATCCATAAGGATTTGACGATATTATTCGGGATAAGGTCAAGACCGGATGAGTTAAATATGAATAGAACTAAAACTGCCGATACCAACAAATCCACGAACTCATTCCTCGAGCCGATGGAAAATTATTGCGGCGACGGCGAATGGAGATTTCGAGAGGATATCCGTTACCGCCTGGATTTTGAGCAGTTAATCGCGGAAATATCCGGCAGGCTGGTTAATCTAAAATCGTCTCAGGTCGATAGCGGCATCAATAAATCATTGGAGCAGATAGGTTCTTTCGTTAACGTAGAACGGGCTTACATATTTAGTTTCCATGATAATGGCACAAAGTCCAGCAATACCCATGAATGGTGCGCCGAAGGTGTTAGACCGCAGATAGAAAATCTCCAGAATTTACCGAATGATAGCTTTCCATACGCAACCTCAACCCTCCTTAAAGGAGAGACACTATATTGTGAAGATGTCTCGGAGCTTGGCGATGAAGCTAAAGCCGAGAGGGAAGAATGGACAAGAGAAGGTATCCAATCCCTCATCTGTATCCCGATGACAGCGCAGGAGCGAATTGTCGGCTTTGTGGGATTCGATTCGGTTGGAGAGAAAAGAAATTGGACAGCCGATGAGCAGTTACTTCTTAAGATTGTCGGACAGGTGTTCGCATCTGCAATCGAAAGAAAGCAGATGGAAGAAGCTTTGAGTAGATCGGAGAGTAAATATCGTTATCTGGTTGAGAATGCGATTGAAGGAATTCTCGTTACCCAGGATGCCCGGATCAAATTCGCCAATCCTCGAATCGAGGAATTCTCGGATTATACCATCGACGAATTAAAATCAAAACCATTTCTCGATTTTATTCATCCGGAAGACCGAGAAATCGCTGCGGAAAACCATAGAAAGAGGCTGAACGAGAAAGGTGTTCCTCATGCTTATAGTATAAGGATAAGAAAGAAGTCGGGAAAACAGGTTTGGCTTGAGGTGCGTGGTGTACGCATAAACTGGGAGGGGAATCCGGCAACACTAAATTTCGTGCATGATATAACAGATAGAAAGAAGGCTGAAGAAGCGCTCCGAACATCGGAAGAGAAATATCGCAGTATTGTTCAAAATACGATCGATATCATCTATTCCGTATCTACCGATGGAATTATTACTTTCATCAGTCCTCAGGTTTCGCGGTATGGTTACACGGTTAATGAATTAGTCGGTCGTAGTGTTTTCGAGTTCATTCATCCCGACGATTTACAGAGGGTCAAATCAGAATTCATAAAAACCAAACAAACCGGGGAGGAATTTCCAACGGAATTCAGGATTTACGGTAAAGATGGCAAGTGTTTTCATATCGAAGAGAATGGTAAAGCGATCACCAAAGATGGCGAGATCGTCCAAATTACAGGCGTGATGCGGGATATAACGGATCGGAAGCAATACGAGCAAAGGATCAGAGAACAGCTAAATTTTATGGGGACTTTGCTGGATACCATTCCTAATCCGGTATTCTATAAGGATGCAAATGGAACTTACCTGGGCTGTAATCAGGCGTTCTTAAAGCTGTTGGGTAAAACCGAAAAAGAGGTGGTTGGCAAAACGGTTTACGAACTGGGTCCCGAGGATATAGCCAGCGAGTATTATGATAAAGATCGGGAGCTATTCGAGAATCCGGGCACACAGGTTTACGAATGGAGATTGAAGAATTCTGACGGAGATATCAGAGAGGTAATTTTCAACAAGGCTACTTTCACTAATTCAGATGGTGAAGTTTTAGGACTTATCGGAGTGATATTAGATGTTACTGAGCGAAATAAAGCTATGGAGGAGATTAGTAAGTTTAAGACAATATCCGATAAAGCGAATTATGGAACCGCTATTGCTGATCCGGAAGGACGTCTGCTTTATGTCAACGAGTATTTTGCCAAGCTTCATGGTTACGCTCCCGAGGAATTAACCGGCAATTATCTAACCATGCTCTGTCCCGAAGATAAAGTTTCTCAGTTAGTGGAATTGATAGAGATGTTAAAATCCGAAAGCGATGTCCAGGCTCAGGAGATATGGCGAAAGCGGAAAGATGGCACCGTTTTCCCTTCATTCACTAATATGACCTTAATTAAAGATGAGGATAGTAATCCTCTTTATCTGGGTACCACCGCGGTTGATATCAGCGAAAAAAAGAATATGGAGGCTGAGCTTCAAAAGAGCGATAAACTCGAATCCCTCGGACTACTCGCGGGAGGCATTGCGCACGATTTTAACAATATCTTAACCGCAATTTTAGGCAATATTACGTTAGCCAGGTTGGAGCTTGACCCATATCATGAATTGCAGCAAGCGCTGCAGTCCGCGGAGAAAGCAAGCTTTGAGGCTCAAAATCTCACCCGCCAACTCTTGACTTTCTCAAAAGGGGGCGCGCCGATCAAAGAAACCGCATCCATTTCCGAAATAATCCTCGAAACTATCAGCTTTGCCTTAAGAGGATCAAACACAAAGTGCAACTTCGAGATTGATGATGGTTTGCTCTCTGCCGAAGTTGACAGGGGGCAACTTAGCCAGGTGATTCATAACTTGGTAATCAATGCCGATCAGGCAATGCCCGAAGGCGGTAGTATAGATGTTATTGCCCAAAATACATACATCAATTCCAATGCCGGTATCCCATTGCGCGAAGGAATGTATATCAGGATATCGATTAAAGACAAAGGCGTCGGGATTTCCGAGAAATATCTTCCCAAGATTTTCGATCCATATTTTACCACCAAGCAAAAAGGTAACGGATTGGGCTTGGCTTCGGCATACTCCATCATTAAGAAGCATGAAGGTTACATAGATGTAAACTCTGAACTAAACGTGGGAACTGAATTCATCATCTATATTCCCGCATCGGAAAAACAGGTAGAGACTGAAGAAAAGGCGGATTTACATTTTGAAGGCAACGTGGACGGGCGCATATTAGTGGTCGATGATGAGGCGATTGTCAGAGATATGATGAAGAAGCTCTTGGGTAAGTTGGGTTTCGATGCGGCTACGGTCTCCGATGGGGAATCCGCAATCGAAATGTATCGGGGAGAAGTAGAGAAAGGGAGAAAGTTCGATGCGGTTATTACGGATTTGACCATCCCCGGAGCCATGGGCGGATTAGAGCTTGTTCCTCATATCAAGGAGATAGATCCAGAGGCTAAAATTCTGGTCTCCAGTGGTTATTCCAATGATCCGGCTATGGCACACCACGAGCAATACGGATTCTGCGGCGTGATTCCAAAACCTTATAATTCCCAGAAACTATGCCAGGTTTTAAAATCAGTTCTTGGTGAATCCGCCAGAGCCGCGACCTGAGATTACTTTTAACTTTCCTGATTTGAGAAACATTGTTATATTGCTTGAGTCGCTATCACCTTATGGAATCGTTAGTGATAGGTTTCCGTTAATATCTTTTCAGGAGTATTTATGAACAGAGCATATATTCGTTTACCCGTGGTTTTATCTGTGATGTTAATAGCAGCGGTATCGTCGTTTGCAGCCGAGACCGGTATCGAGTTCATGAGAGTACATCCAAAATTGATCAGGGCGGGAGATGAAGTAACCGTTAATGTAATGCTGAAAGGCGAGTTTCTCCAAGAGAATCCCCGGGTTGAAGTCCTCGTTGGCAATAAACGGGTGGCAGATAATTTCGACTTGGCCGAGCAAAATATAGCTATCTCTCCGGGAATCAGCCTGAAATTCCGCGCAAGCGAGAAAATCGACTGGACAAGAGGATATGAGATAAAAGTCGTTATGCATTACGATAATCAAAAATATACTCACACCTATTATCCTGATAGTCAATATAAGGATTTCTTGGCTGATGCGCCCTGGAGAGTCGAGGGAGCCAATTCCATTGTTCCTATCGAAGCTATTATTTTGGATGGAGATGCCTGGTCATGCAACCTTGATTGGGTACGGATTAAGGATGTTAACAGTGGATATACAACCATAGCCGAATTCGACGCGGGAGGTATGGAGATAAATACACCGCGGTGGTCTCATCTCTTCTCAAATCTGCGCGCCAATCAATTCGAGGTTGTTGACGGTCATATCGATATTTTGGTTCACATTCATTACAGAGAACTAATAATCATCCCTTATGATTTTCGTCAATTCCTGAGAGTTAAGATTGCGGATCGACCGTTCCCCGATGCTCCCGGCTGGTACTATGGGGACACACATTATCACACATCATTCACCGACAACTATTACGAATCGGGCGGTTCCTTCGGGATGATAAGCGCTTGCGGGAATGTGATGGGGCTCGACTGGATGGTTACCACCGATCACGCTTCGAATAACTCCGGTGATCAATTCCCGATAGGTGAATTCGCCAATGACCTTGAGGAACATGAATGGGGATTGCTGGGCGACAGTTGCAGCATTTATTCAACTCCTGATTTCAAAATTATCCGGGGGGAAGAGGTTACAGTGAAAAATGATGCCGCTTATCCCGGCGACGATGGAACCAATGACAACACTGCTCACATGCTTACCATCGGCAACTCCGACTATATCGAAGGTCCTATAGGACCCGATGCTTATTTTGAAGATGGTGATCATTCCAATTTGACATCGCTTACCTCGAGGCTGGAGTTGCTGGAGCCGATGCCGTCGGGAATAGCTTTTGCCGCCCATCCTCTGGATGCTTGGCCTGTTCCGGTTTTTGAGGATATCATTCCCTGGTCATCGGCGATGTATGATACCGCTTTCGGTTTTTCATCATTCCTTGGGCTGCAATTTTATAATGAGAGAAACGCATATTTCACCGACGATGCGGAATATGTTAATCCGGACGAATATATCAATCCGTTTCCCGCTTGGCAGCCGCAGGCGGCATGGGACAGCAGTTTCATCAAGGGGCTGGTTCAGTGGGATAGCTTGCTTTGCGCCAATCT
>WJIR01000264.1 GCA_014730175.1 Candidatus Zixiibacteriota bacterium | reverse complement strand
TGTGGCGTCAGGTCAGACGACCTGACGCCACATATACTATCACTATGGCGGATTTCTCGTTACTTAAGCATTATCATCTGTCTGGATGAAACGCTTTTTCCGGCAGTTAATCGATAGAAGTAGATACCGGATGCTGTTCGGTTTCCCATATTATCTCTTCCATTCCATTCAATATTATGTTCCCCGGAAGGAAGATAGTCCAAAAGCAATGTCTTAATTTCCTGCCCGGCAATGTTAAATATCGTTAATTCCGAAAAACCGGGTGAGGGAATATGGAATTCGATGCTGGTTTCATCATTGAATGGATTTGGAACATTTTGTGATAGGGAATAACCTGAATTCTGTGGAACCTCCGGGAGTTCGGGTGAGGGCGCGCTGGCGATAAAAGCAAAGATCCTGATGAGTAGATCGGTTCGATGATGATATCCGCCGTAATCGCCATTGATAGCCTCCATGCCGAATCCGAAAGTAATAACAATTGAATTGTTTGGTAAGATATTACACACTCCGGCAACTTCATCAGTATGGAGATATTTGAAGCAGGCAAATGAGTTGTTTAATGGTAACATTGCATCCTGCGAGGTTTGGTTATGGGCACGGGTTTCATATTCGGTAAGTAAGTTAAGTCCCTCCGTGAAAGTATTATCGATCCCGCTAATATTATGATTGTCAACCGGGCTTCTACTAAACTCAACCCCCATATAAGAATCCAGGAATTTTAAGTCCTGTTCACTCGCCCTTTTACTCAAGGATTCCACGATGTCCTGACTGGTAAAAACCACCGTTTTATTCCCTAAATCCAGATAATTTTCCAGATGTTCTATGTCATTTAAACTCAGTACCGGCTGGCTGGTTTCATCTCCTGTGAACCAGAGAACTGTATGATGTCCGGTTGGAATTCCGTTAATCTGCCCGGACGTATCTATATCCCGCCAAACGTAGGGTTTGTACAGGGATCGAAGAGCGGATAAATAATATTCCCTATAAGGTCCGCCATTATCATCATCTACCACAAAAAGCTTCGGGTAGCCAATCAGCACTTCGAATCCGATAACGGTTTGGTATTCGCCTTCGTTGGAAGTAAACTGCAATGTTAAAGGTGTCCATCTTATCTTATAATTATCTAACACCGAGAAAACTATCGGATCGTGGGAATTGTCTATAATTGATCCTGCGGGAATAGTGTCCCAGGATGAAAAGTTATCCTGAAAATCCAGATAATCAATGTCGCAAGAGATAGAAATTGAGGCGTTTACTGCAGCGTATTCTTGGTTGACAAGAGAAATTACAAGTTCGAATGTTTCATTGCCTTCAAGCCACTGGTCACCATCACCGGATATTTCGATATTCTCGTATCCGCACATTTCCATATCCGGTATTTCTTTCTCTATTGAAATATCAGCGATAATTAAATTATCTAAGCTGCTGATGTTCGATATAGAAACCAGGGTCGGCTCTCCATTGTAATCTCGAGAATCGGGAACGGACTCATCATCGAAGCTCTGATTACCGCTTGAACCGGGGTACGGATCACCATCATCCGAGTTTCTATTGTTTTCATGATCGAATCTGCCGTCCGCTTGTTCCAATCCCACAGCGTAATGAGTTTCATCGTCGTTGTTCAACGGATAGCCCTCTTCATCAATATGATATATCAAGAGACCTTCGCCCGGAAGTTCCGAATCGAATAGCATTTTTCTTCGATTCTCAATCAGGAAGTATTCCGAACCTCGGTGACCGTTTGTCCACAGATGGTAGATAACCGGATCACTCTCCACGGGTGGTAACAATACATCTTGAATATTGTCCTGGGGTGTAGAAGGTATCACCCATCCGAGTCTGCATTTACACCAGGCGTCAAAATGCGCCGGAGTCTTACCACCGTTCCCCCAAACGCCGTATGACATAACAGACCATGATCCCAAACCCTTGGAGCTGGAATCGCGGTCATACAGATCGGGAAGCCCCAGCATGTGGCCGAACTCGTGACAGAAAACGCCGATGTTTACTAATTCTCCCGCTCCGGTTTCTTCCGGTTCCATCGAATAATCACTTAGCCTAACTTCATCTAAAACCAAATTGACATGTAAACTCCATTTATGCGAGTGTATGAAGTTCTCATTGCCGGTATCCTCGTACCCGGGTCCGGCGTGAACAATAAACAGGGCGTCGACCCATCCATCAGCGTCATTATCATAACGGGAATAATCAACATCATCATCGGCGGCGAGAACCGCATCTTCGGCAAGTTTCTGAGCATTCCCGGGATATGTTCCAAATCCCCGCTGCCCATTGGTGTAGAAGCTGTAAGGCTGAGGCATTCTGTACCACCCGACAACGGCGCCGGTCAGGATAACTTTACCATAAGAATTCTCCCTGTAAAAATCAGTCATACTTCCGGTGGGATAGCTGTTTGACGAGAATAGCAATTGTTCAAAGTCAGAAATGGTGGCATCAAAATCCCATTCATGATGATAATCATCAAAATCCACTAAAATGATAATAGCTTGAGCGGTATCGGGATTGGAACTGTGAACCGAATCGGCCCTATAAAAACGTAAATTCGGCTGGTTTAAACCGGCTGCAGCAGCCGCTTTGTTAATATCAGCATAGGTTTTGAGTTGTTCTTTGGACAAATATTTTAGCAATTCAGGTTTCAACGGCATCGCCGAAATCTGAGAAGACGGTAATGAAGTTATACAAAGGAATAAGATTATGATAATCGCTAATACCGGAACGCGCATAATGACAACCTTTCTCCATCATATAATACAGGCGATATCAGAGAGAGAAATTCCCGGAGATTCACTAAAAAAACCGTTTGTGAATCCCCGAAGTTCCAATAGGATTTATTGAATTCTAATAGTATGTACGGCAGGATTTGAAAATTTTGTTTCACTTTTTGATTTTGATTCCCTAATATGGGAAATAAGAAAACGTTAACTAATAACTCCTAAAAGGAGGTATGATGAACAGGAAATTATCGTTATTTGCTATTATTGTTTTTATTCTATTTACTTCCGTATATTCCTTTGCGGATAAAGATGATGTAAAGACAGTTGCTGATTTGGTTCAACAGCGACTGCAATGGTCGGGATTCTGGTATGGCGAGTCGCGTATCGGCCTGCCTTATGGCGAGAAGTTGCCGGTGCTGATAAAACCGGAGGGCGACAATAAATACGAAATCGTTGTTAACCGTGTGCTGGATATTCCCGGCTACGATGGAGAGATTGTTCCGTTTAACGTATTTTTGCTCGATGATAAGGGGAGGTTAATTGAACAGCAATCGGACGTTTCCCACCTCAGGGTACCTGACGAGCTGGATGAATTCAAGGATTCCGGGGCAATCTATCGGCAAACGATTGTTCTCGATCCAAGCTGGGAGCCGGTTCAGGGCGATGATTCAGTAACGACCAGAGTACTCGATGAGCTTATTTACGATATGGATAGATATTTTACGGTTAACCACGATTCTTTCCCTTCACTGGAGGGCAAAGATACCGTAAGGGTGAGATTTAACCTCTTTACAGCCAAAGATCGCGAAGTGTATATGTTAGCCGACGGAATAGACCAGGTATTCGTATTTAAGATTCATATGCCGTGGCTTTTCCCCGACATGCATAGTTATTTCTGGCACAAGAAGGATATCAAGATGTTTAACCCGACGATTATCGATAAAGTTAAGCAATATAGTACTTATCATGCCATAAACTTCGTTGATGATTCTCCCGGTTTGGAAGGCATGGAAGCCCCGGTAAGATTGGAGGTTAAGTGATGCATTATCGTTTGCGAAGGATTGGCGTTTGGTCAGCCGTTAAGATTTCGTTTCTTATCAACGGTCTCCTTGGAGTTTGCGTAGGTTTTGTAGCAGGCCTGTTCATGTTTTTGTTCAGCGCCCTTATGTCAAGGTTGACTTATCTTCCCAGCGATGTTTACGGTGATATGGCATTCAGCTCTCCGATGATAGGCGGTGTCGCCGCATTGGTGCTTTTACCTTTATTTTACGGATTCTTATTAGCTGTTGTTAACGGGATAATATTAACTGCAATAGCTGTCTGGCTTTATAACTTATTCGCAAGGGCGCTTGGCGGCGTGGAATTGGAGTTCGAAGAAGGACGCGTACCGGTTGTTTATAAAAAGACAACGCCGAAACCTGCCGTTCCTCAAGCGCCGCCCCCGCAGCAGCCGGAATCTCCTCCGGAATCGCCACCTCCGCCGCCCGAACCGGAGGAATCCGACGAGACCGAAAAGAAAAAGGATGATGACGATAAATATAAGCCGCCGCCGACCTCCGAGGGAGGAGTCGATGTCTGATAACGTGGTCACCAGGATAGCCCCATCACCCAGCGGTTTTCTACACGTGGGGACTGCCCGCACAGCGATATTTAATTATCTTTTCGCCCGTCACAACGACGGTAAATTACTTTTCAGGATGGAAGACACCGATCCGGAACGTTCCAAAGAGGAATGGAAGGAAGCGATCATCAATGCCATGAAATGGCTAAAACTGGACTGGGATGGTGAAATAATATATCAATCTCAGCGCATTGATATCTACAAAGAATATGCCCTGAAACTTCAAGAATTAGGCAATGCTTACTACTGTTATTGTACACCGGACGAGCTGGAAGCGAAGCGAAAGAAAGCGTTGGAAGCAAAGGAATTCGTCGGCTATGATCGGAAATGCCTGCACTTAAGCGAGGAAAGGCGACAAGAGCTGGATGCAAAGGGTGTTCCCAAAGCGCTGCGGATTAAAACTCCTCACGAGGGTTTAGCGAGTTTCAGCGATATCGTTGGCGGGGATCTTACACGCGATTATCTTGAAATGGATGACTGGGTAATAATGCGATCCGATGGACGATGCACATATAATTTTTGCTGTGTAGTTGATGACCATCTTATGGGAATAACCCATGTAATACGTGGGAATGACCATATAATCAATACCTTCAGGCAATGTACGGTTTATGATAGATTCGGATGGGACAGACCGAATTTTGCGCATATCCCTCTTATTTTGGGAAAAGACCGCAGCAAGATATCGAAAAGGCATGGAGCGGTCTCGGTTATGGATTACGATACACAGGGAATATTACCGGAGGCGATGTTCAATTTCCTTTCGCTTCTGGGATGGGCTCCGGGCGATGACAGGGAGATTATGACTCGGCAGGAACTTATCGATGCTTTTACCCTGGAACGGGTAACCGGAGCGAATCCGATTTTCGATCCGGTGAAGCTGGAATGGATGAACGCAGAATATATCCGTAATATGGATGATAACGAGATTCTGGATAGAGTGCGCTGGGTGATGATCGATGCCGGTTTAACCACTCGGCTTTCGGTGGAAGCACATTGGCACTGGATGCTTCAGGTGGTTCGGTTATTGAAAGAGAGAGTTAAAACTCTAAGGGATTTCCCGACGCAGGCTCGTTATTTCTTTACGGATGAATATGAATATGATGAAAAAGGCGAACGGAAACATTTCAGCGATTCCGCCGTTATCGCCTTGTTAATAGCTTTACGCGATGAGTTTTCCGGATTAAGCGATGGTTTCGGAGAGGATGAGATTGAGAAAGCTTTGAGATCGCTTGCCGAACGGCTGGAGATGAAACCTGCGAAGCTGATTCATCCTACCAGGCTGGCATTGACAGGATTGACCGGCGGTCCGGGGCTTTTCGAATTAATGCATGTGCTGGGCAAGGAGAAATGTATAGCGCGCCTTGATCGCGCAATCGAGTATCTGGAAGAGAAATTCTCATAAATATCGCTGGTGGAAGTCCGACAGTTACAGCCTATACCTGTCATTAAGAGGAGCGAAGCGCTGAGGCAATCTTTTTGAGGTTTTGAGACAGCTTCGAGGACACCCCGCGGTACATAGGCTAAAATGGTCGGGTGAGGCCGTTTGACCGCACAGAGAATAATGGAATGTCGGGTTTCTCACTCGCTTTGCTCGTTCGCAACCCGACCTAAGAATTGGAGAATGTTTATGTTGATAGGCGCTCACATGTCTATTGCGGGCGGAGTATATAAAGCGATTGAAGCGGGAATTGAATTCGATTGCACCGCCATCCAGATGTTTACCAAGAGTTCAAATCAATGGCGTGCCAAGGTCTTAAAACAGGATGAGATAGACAGGTTTATTCAATTACAGGAAGAAACGGATTTAATGATCGCAGCTCATGATTCATATCTTATAAATCTCGGTTCGCCCAAAAAAGATCTGCTGAAGAAATCGAGAGAAGCTTTCATGGTCGAGATGCAGAGGTGTGAGATTCTCAATATACCATACCTGGTTACCCACCCCGGGAGCCATGTGGGGGTCGGTGAGGAGAAGGGAATGGAAATTATCGTGGAATCGCTGGGCTGGCTGCATTCCAAAACCGAGGATTTCAAGGTTAAAATCTGCTTGGAAACAACTGCCGGGCAAGGCACAAATTTAGGTTTTAAATTCGAACAGATCGCCTATATGATCGAGAATGCCGAACAAAATGAACGTCTCGGAGTCTGTATGGATACCTGCCATATACTTGCCGCCGGTTACGAGATACGGAACAAAAAGGCTTATAATAAAACCATCAAGGAGTTCGACGAAATAATCGGTCTGGATAGACTGAAGGTATTACACATCAATGATTCCAAAAAGGATTTGGGAAGCCGGGTTGATCGTCATGAGCATATCGGCGAGGGTTTCATTGGTGAGGAACCGTTCGGATATTTCCTGAATGACCGTAGGCTAAAGAAGCTGCCGTTTTTGTTGGAAACACCGAAGGGCGATGATGGTAAAATGGATATAGTAAATCTGGGGAAACTTAGAAAGTTAATAAAGAAATGAGATTTATAAATCACACAGCCGCAATTTTAATTCTGATACTGGTATTCTCCGTGCCCTGTTATTCCTCAATGCAGTTAGAAGTTGATGTGACCGAGCATGAGGAATCGACAGGCAAGTCCCTGAGAATATTCATCGATTCGGTCAGGGTACATCCCGATGATGAAACTCATTTATTTGCAGGAGCTTTGACAATATCGATCTTCACTGAAGACCAATTTAAGACTTCAATAATGTCTCAGATAGAAATCGCATCCACGCAATCCAACCGAAAATTAAAAAGCTATGAACAGCTTCTGAAAGTTGGCGATCCCTTCAGCGCATCTTTGGATGGCAAGAATGACAGCCATTATTCTATCGAAATAATCCCGTTATCAATCGATAACAGGCACGCTCCCGATATAGAAACGCAATTGAATGCCGATGAGTCTATTCATTTAATCTATCATTACCCGCCACAATCGATTGTGGAATATAAGCTCCCTTATTACAGCGCATTTATTGAAACAGCCCTTAAAGCCTTGAAGGAGGATTTCCAAATAGCATTCCCGGGAAAGGTGAACTACTTTCTCTTTGAGCGGGAATCGGGTAATTTATTATGGGATGATGACTTCCCGATCGCTTTCAATCCAATGCAGCGGAAGATGGCAGTGGTGTATGACTATGCTAATACTGAACTGTGCGCAACTTATTTGAGCGCATATCTGATTTATGAGCAATGGGGATTTTCACATCCATTTCTGGTTTGGGGATTCGCCGGATATTTCGATGCGCCTCATTTTTTCACGATGAAATTGCGTTCGACGGGAATAAAGATAGATCCTGCGGACTTTTTCACATCTCGACTTAATTGGCAAGGCAATCCCGCGCATTATCTCCCTTATATCGCGAGTTTCGTGCATTACTGCGTTAGGACATACGGGATAAATGAATTTAAGGAACTATATAACACGTGTTCAGACATTACCGATTTGAAGTCCTCTTTTAAAACTCATTTTGGAGAGTCCTACGAAACCATAAAGGATGATTGGTTGCGGATGCTGGATGGATACGATCCCGATTTAGCCGAAGTCGGCTTCTACGCGGACAACCAGTATAACTTCCTGAATAACTATGATAGGGCAGGCATTATTTTTGAGTATCTGGCAAAGAAATACCCCAAAAACAGCGGTACCGCGATTCGACTTGGAGGTTGCCTTTACGGTCTGGGCGATTACGACCGGGCAGCTGATATTTATAACAAACTCACGAAATTAAAAGGCGATGAGGCAGAGAGTTATCTCCTTCTGGGTAATTCGCTGTACAGCGACGGGAAGTACAAAAAGGCTAAGCGGAATTACCTTAAGGCGATCGAACTGGATTCAACTTACTACCAGGCATATTACAAACTGGCTACGATATTTCTAAAGGAAGAACAATATCAACAGGCGGAAGAGAATTTCATGATGGCTTTGGGTTGGGCGCCGGAGGGGAGCATTTATTCGCAGATATATCTCGGTTGGGCTGAATCCTTCGAGGCGCTTAACCAATCGCGTAAAGCCGATTCGCTGAGGAACTTGGGCGTTGCCTTTGCGGAGAACCGCGTGGAGGCTATTCCTCATGTTCTGATGAATCGTATGCTTTTGGGCGAAGCATATCTCGCTGTTAATAAGCCCCGGATTGCTATCGATGAACTATTGGCGGCAATCGAATATGAGAAGAGAGCTTATTATATTGGACGTATAAACCTGGGTTTGGGGAAAGCTTACGATTTATTAAATCAGCGAAATAAAGCGGAACAGTTCTATCGCAAGGTGATAGAGGGAAAGTCAGCGGCTTATCATAAGGAGCAGGCTCGCCAGCTTATCAAGCAGCCTTATAGGCGTTCGTGAGCATATCGTGTTAAAAACTAATTCGAAATCCGGATAAACTTTTATGTGGAATTTTCTAAATCCCGGAATACTATTCGGGCTATTCGCAGCGGGTATACCGATTATACTTCACCTTCTGGCACGCCGCCGGGTGAAAATTGTTGAGTTTTCATCGGTAGCCTTTTTAAACAAGATGAAACAAAGCCGACTGAAGTATGTGCGGCTCAAAGAGCTATTGCTGCTGCTGATAAGAACTCTGATAATCGCATTTCTGGTTTTGGGATTTTCCCGCCCCACGTATCTCAGCTCGGAAGCCGGTGGGAGCGGGGGACCCTCTTCCACAGTAATCATGCTGGATGATTCGTACAGTATGTCGCGCTTGACCTCCGGCGGAACGTTATTTGAATTAGCCAAAACCGAGATATCCGATTTCTTGAATGAAATGCAGCCCAGCGATGAAGTGGCTGTCATTCCCTTCTCCAAAATCGGGCAGGCTAAGTACTCTTTCCTCTCGCCGGATCCCGACTATTTCAGCCGATTGCTTCCGGAGATGGATGTAATGCCAGATACAACTCATGTGATTTCAGCATTATCCGAAGGATTATCGGCACTTAATTCATCCGAGAATATAAATCGTGAACTGGTGATACTCTCTGATTTCGGCACTGCCGGATGGAGTTCGGGTGCGCTTATTGCCGATAAACTCAAGGACTTCGATGGAAGTATTTTATTTTCGGGATTGGAATGGAATGAAAGCGACAATGCTTACATAACCTCCGTTGACTATGGTGGTAAAATAATTCAGGCAGGATTAGGTTTCGATATCGGAACGGAGGTAAAAAACGGTACTGATCGCCGATTGGACAGGCTACTCGCCGATCTTTACCTGGACGGTAAAAGGATTTCTCAAGCTGAGTTTTCGTTGGAGCCTTCCGGTTCGGAAAGGATAGAATTACGCGCTCTGGTTAAATCACCCGGCTTGCATAACGGGTACGTGGAAATCACCGATGATGCTGTAACTATAGACAACAGAAGGTATTTCAGTTTCTCGATTCCCGATAAGATAAACTTGCTGATCGTGGGGGAAAACGATGAATTGGTGGAAAGAATTCGTCTGGCGCTCTCACCGCCCGGTATTGCCGAAAGCCATATAAGCGCTGATTTTTTGCCGGTTTCAAGGGCCGTTTCGATGGGATTCGGCAATTATGACGCAATCATTTTCTCCGAATACAAACCGAATGCCGCCCTTGCCTCGAAAATCAGAAACTTCATGGAAAAGGGAAAGGGCGTATTCCTAATTCCGGCACCTTTGGTTAAATCAACCTACCTGAACTCCGATCTCGGGAAATTGGGAATCCCTTTGGAAATCGAACGCGAGCTTAGCCCCGGCCCCCAGAGTGCCTATCGATTGGAGGAATTAAAAATAGACCATCCTATATTTGCTGTTTACAGGGAACTATACAATTCGGAAGTACAGGGCAAAATCCCCGAAGTCAGCTTTAATTCAATCTATTCGGTGAAGATAAAGGGAGGACTGCAAATTCCGGCATCGGTTTCGGGGAACCGACCGTTGCTGATAATACATGAAGGCGAAACCGGCGCGGTTGTTTTCTCCAGTGCGCCTTTCGGCGCAAACCGCAGCGACATAACTTCCAGTTCCTTGTTTCTTCCGATGATTCAGCGCATCAGCGAGTATATTTCGGCACGTAAGGGTAATTTCAGCCAGGGATATACGGTTGGGGAAACCGTTAATCTTAATCTGGATCGTAGGAAACAGTACGGCAAATTGGAAATCGTTACTCCCGCCGACGAGACAATAGGAGTAGCGCCCCGCAAAGGTCCCTCAGGTGAAATTATCGTATATGATTCCCCATCCCTGCCCGGAATCTACAAAGTGATATCTGAAACGGAGACCGTGGATAATTTTGCGGTGAATGTGGATACTCGGGAATCGGAATCGGGGAAGGCGGATATGGAGAATTTAGTTTCATCACTACCTCAGAAAAATGTCATGTATGTCGATCAGGACGTCGATATCACCGACCAGCTTAATCAATTCCGCACCGGTAAAGAATATACATCAGCAGCGTTCGGAATTGTACTTTTCCTGTTGTTGCTTGAAATGCTGATAGCAGGCAGATGGCGCACCGGTAAAGAACAGAAGTAGAGTATCATGAGCTTGAAATTACCGCCAAAGGTCGAAATTGCATTTACCCCTACACCGATAGAAAAGTTGGAAAACCTCCCTTTTGAGTTAACTGACTATGAGATTTATATCAAGCGGGACGATTTAACCGGAAGTACTTTGCAGGGCAACAAGATAAGGAAGCTGGAGTATTTCCTTGCGGAAAGCGAAGCCAGGGAAGTGGACATCTGGATTAGCTGCGGAGGTTTGCAGTCAAATCATTGCCGCGCCGTCGCCTGTCTGGCTTCAATGAAAAATATTAAATCATACTTGATGCTAAGAGGCAATCAACCTTCGTATCCCGAGGGCAACTATTTGTTAGATAAATTAGTCGGAGCCGAAATCGAATTCGTCAGCGCTGCCGATTATTTCCATATCGACGAAATCATGCTGGAACGGTCTGAGAAGCTGCGCTCAAAGGGAATAAATCCAATGATAATTCCCGAAGGCGGCTCTAATCCATTGGGCTTGTGCGGTTATTTTGATTGTTATAATGAAATAAGGGAGCAACTTAAAGCGCAAGAGTTCAGTGTTGACTACATTATCACAGCGACCGGTTCAGGCGGCACTTATGGCGGATTAATCGCCGGTTCGAAATTCCATCAGGATGACTCCGAAATAATCGGGATAAATGTCTGCTACACATCGGAGCATTTTGTCAACCGGATTCATGGCTATATCTGTGGTTTCAGCGAAAATTATTGTCCGGAACTGGTTGTGGATAAATCGGATATCCGGATTGTCGATGGTTACGTGGGTAAAGGGTATGCACTAAGCCGACCCGAGGAGCTGGAAATGATTTATTCATTAGCGAGAAATTGCGGACTGATTTTCGACCCTGTATATACGGGAAAGGCGTTTTTCGGGATTGTTGATATGCTTAAAAAGCGTTTATTACCAGCAGGTTCCAGGATATTATTTATCCATACCGGCGGTTTGTGGGGGCTGATGTCGATCGGCGGTAGATTCCTTCATCATAATTTAATATAGAATTCACTTGCGATTATATGTAGTCGGTTGCATATTCATGCTATAGAATTGCTTAATATTAGAGATTGAGCGATTTTATTATAGTAATAATGGAACAAGAAGGAACAAGAAGTCTGTTATCTAAGTAGAAATAAGTAAGTTAGATTTAGAGATATGAACCCTCCAGGAGTGAATAAAACTGTAATCCGCTGGCATACCGTTTGCGTTAAGTAACGGTAGTGCAATGAATTCGGACTACAAGAAGGAGGAATAATGCTGACAAGCGGAATTAAACCCGGGTTCGGGGAAGAAAAGCTTAAGAATATAAAGGACCCAAAGGTCGGTAAAGACGACAGGGGTTATTACATATATACAGCCAACGAAAACGTTAAAGTTTATTTCGGTGACTTTTATGAGTTCTTGGAGAAGACTGAAGAGAAAGCTCAGAAAGAGTTCACAGCTTTGCGCAAGAAAGTAGCTGAGTGCCCCGAGGAAAACGAGGAAACTCTGGCATACCTGCGCGCCAAGAAAATTATCGTTGAGCAACTGCTGCTGCATATTTCCAAGGCTTATTCCGATTCTTTGAATCTCAGTTCGGTAATGAGTCCTTGGTGTTTCGGAACAGTTGTGTTGGAGAAAATCGAAATATACAAAGATAAGATATCCAAGGGACAGGTACACGATCCCAATATCCCGGAATATCCCTTCTTCGTATTGCGCTATATAGATGAGATTTACAAATCAGTCCTGCTTGATCTTTTCGAATTTCCCAGCAAAGCCTTTTCCATGCGCTGGCAGTACACTGAACTGCTTAAGAAATATAGTAAGGTACTCTCGAATATCACCACAAGTTTACAAAATGTGGTAATGATGATCAAAAGCGGGGGAGGTATTTAGTTAGCTGAGATAGATAGCGAATGATTTAAAACGCCGGCGAGTTGCCGGCGTTTTTTTGTCTGCGGAAATCCAGGGTGCCGCACACTTGGGTGCAGTCAGACATCCTTATCTGACCGGTGGCATCAAAGGGAAATGTTTGGCGCTACATAAAATGACACACCCCCGCTTCATCCCGCGTTCCGCGGGGCGAATCGACCCCTCTCGGGAGGGGAATTAATATCTGCAGTAAGCTCCGACTTACCGCGCTGACCGGCGGGAGGTTATAGTAAGGTGTCGGGGTTCTCCATTCGGCTGTCGCCGAATTCCGGAACCCGAACTACCGCGTTTCGCTGCTTCCTCACCCGTCCCGCGCCTCGCGGGACACCCTCTCCCGCTAAACGGGAGAGGGAATGAGGTAAGAATAAAATGATTACGCTTAATAATAGATATCCACTCAGTTCCCCTTCTCCCATTTCCCGATCACATCGGGAGGAGAAGGGGTCAGGGGATG
>WJIR01000263.1 GCA_014730175.1 Candidatus Zixiibacteriota bacterium | reverse complement strand
GTGCAGATACTGCTCAACGATGGGCATGGGAATTTCGAGTCCTCACCCGAGTTCTATAATGTTTCGGAGCCCAACTGTCTGTTCGCATCCGATTTCGACAGTGACCTTGATATTGACCTTGCTGTAGCCCTCTATGGTACCAGTAGAATCCATATTTTACTAAACGATGGCGACGGCACCTTCAGTCACGCGGGATGGCACCTCCCGGGCAGCGGACCATACACCATCTATGCGGCTGACTTTGATTCGGATAGTGATAATGATCTGGTAGTAGGTAATAATAATTCTGACAATATCTCTGTCTTTATGAACGATGGCAGTGGATACTTCCAACAGGCGGTAAATTACCAAGTCGGTAATAATCCTCGTTCCGTTCTCGCTGAAGACTTCGATGCCGACGGCGACTATGATATAGCGGTTGTATGTACCCATTCCCACGCTATAGGCATTCTACTAAACAATGGTGACGGCACCTTTGCATCGGCTGTTCCCTATGGATGCGAACACCAGCCCAATTGCGTTTGCTCCGCAGACCTGGACAAAGATGGAGATGTGGACCTTGCAGTGTCGTCTTATACGCATGCCAATATCACGGTTTTGATGAATAATGGGAATGGTACTTTTCAGCAACCGATCAAATATAAGGTCGGTTCTCGTCCCAATTGGATTGTAGCTGCTGATTTCGGAGGCGATGGGGACTACGACCTCGCAACCGCCCACAGCCTCTCAGGTAACATCGGGGTGCTTTTTAATAATGGCGATGGAACCTTTCCCATATCCGAGTATTTCCGTTATGGAGTTGTCTATAGTTCGATCTCCTCGATGTATGCCGCCGATTTTGATGGTGATTATGATAAGGACCTTGTGGTCACCAACCACGATTATGACAACATATCAGTCTTATTTAATTTATCCGATACCATATCATCTACATGTGCCAGTATTGAGCTTTTCCCTGATGATTTCCCGGTAGAGGTGCCGCCCGGAGGTTCTTTTGGAGTAACCGGCGCTTTAACGAATCCGACGAACGAACCGATTTACCATGATGCCTGGGGCGGGGTTCGAGTATCCGATAGCGTCGTATTTTGCCATTTCTATCTCAGCCATCCCTTGAATCCCCCTGGAGAGTCCTTTGTAGAGTATGCAATACAGAATGTACCGGATACAATTCAGCCTGGCGCTTACCAATTTGTGGGATATTGTGGTTACTACGAATTGGGCGTGGTTTGCGATTCCGATTACTTCGAATTTACGGTACTCGGCGAATCCGGAACCGATATCCCGTCCAACTCGGACATTCCTGCAGTCACAGCCTTATTTGATAATTATCCCAATCCCTTCAATTCGGAAACGAAAATCAGCTATGATCTGGCGGCTTCAGCGCTTTTGAACATTAACGTATATAACCTCTTGGGGCAAAGGATTGACGTACTATACAATGGATATCAAGAAGGCGGCAGTTATGATGTTACCTGGGATGCTTCTGAATTCGCCTCGGGTATATATTTTTATAAGCTGACCGCGGATGGAATGGTTCTGATTAACCGGATGACGCTTTTAAAGTGATCCCAGTCCTCCCATCATTTGCTTGGACTGACACCGAATGTTAATTGAATGAGGAATTACTTCCGATCAGGCGCCGGAAGCGCAAGGTATACGCGCCTCTGGCGTGCTTCCGTTACCTAAAACAGAATGCGTGCATGATTCAGGTTAGCTGATTAACTTATCAATCCGTTATTTATCCCCGATTCAGCTTGACAAAACTCTATCTTTTTATGATATTTCATTAGGAAATTGTGAAAAAATTAACAGAAGATTGGAGTAGGTTATGAGTTCGCCAGTTAATAATAGAGTTGAAGACATCATTTCCTCCTGGCAATTATCGGAACGGGCTTCCGAGGTTAAAGCCAACATTATAAGAGAAATCCTCAAAATCACCCGCCGTCCCAATATCATATCTTTCGCCGGAGGACTCCCGGCTCCCGAGTTATTCCCACTGGAAGATATCAAGGAAGCCAGCCGCAACGCCATCGATAATTTCGGGGCATCAGCATTACAGTATACATTGTCTTTCGGCATCCCCGAGTTAAGAGAGTGGTTATCTCAGTGGATTAAGAAATACGGTACCGATGCAACCGAAGAAGAGATATTGATAACCGGAGGTTCCCAGCAGGGCTTGGATCTGGTGGGTAAGGTATTTCTGGACAAAGGCGCTGTAGTGGTAACCGAAACACCGACATACCTCGGCGCGCTGCAAGCGTTCAACCTATACCAGGCTAAATATGTCGCTGTGGATATGGACAGCGGCGGCATGGTGGTAGAACAGGTCGAGGATAGAATCAAGGAATATAATCCTCGCTTGATTTACGTGGTTGCCAATTTCCAGAATCCTTCCGGCATTACGCTTTCCTATGAACGCAGGAAGAAGCTGGTAGCAATCGCCGAGAAGTATAATATCCCCATAGTTGATGATAATCCTTATGGCCAGTTGAGATTCGAGGGGGAGAATGTACCTTCGCTGAAATCAATTGGCGGCGATCTGGTCATAGAGCTTGGCACCTTCTCCAAAATTATCTCACCGGGACTTCGTATCGGATGGATTGCGGCAAGCAAGCAGGTCTGCAATACATTTGAACGAATGAAGCAGGGATCGGATCTGCACACCAACACTTTCGCGCAATACGTGATCTACGAATTCGTGAAGGACGGAGCGCTCGATAGGCATATCGAAAAGATCAAAGAATCTTATCGCGAAAGACGGGAAGTGATGATACAGGCGATGGAGGAGAGTTTCCCCGAAGGAGTCAAATTCACCAGACCGCAGGGAGGTTTGTTCCTTTGGATAACATTGCCGGAAAAGCTGTCAGCCACCGATTTGCTGGATGAAGCCGTTCAAAACGGCGTAGCTTATGTGCCCGGCTATCCTTTCTTTGCGCAGGGCGGCGGCCATAATACTATGCGTTTGAATTTCTCCAATGCCAAACCTGATATGATAATAAAGGGAATTCAAAGATTGGGCGAGGTGTTTAAAAAACATATCTAAAACACTTGACATCCGTTATTCGCAAATTTATCATTTTATCGAACAGGATACGGACGCTGTTTGGTGAGGGCGCCTGTAATAATGATAAGCAGTTCACTTTTATAATATAACTCCTGATTAAATTTCTTTGATTTTCAAGGTGCGCAGTTGTTCGCATCTGACTGTTTTTTATCGCACCTGTCTTTGATTTCCTTATAATTAGGACTATAAGCGCCCGTTTAATTAATAAGTAATGCCAGAAGTCATTTATGGTTTGGGAATAAAATACTCAGATGCCGAATATATTCGGTATATATTATGGAAAACTTCTTTAGAATAATAGCCGAATTAATTGCAAAGGAAGTTCAGGAAGATTCCGAAACGATACAAGCCGGACTTCAGTTTTCCCCCAAGGATAAGTTTGGGGATATCGCATTCCCCTGTTTTCCACTGGCGAAAAGGATGAAAAAATCACCGGCCCTGATTGCCGAGGAATTGCGCGATAAGCTCAAACCCCCGCCGGAGATATCGGGGATTGAGGTTGAAGGCCCCTATCTCAATTTCCGGATTGATCCCTATGCCCTTATATCGGATGTAGTATTCCGAGTGCTTAAGGACCGACAGGAGTATGGTAATTCCTATCAACACCATGGTGAAACGGCGGTTATGGATTACTCATCACCGAATATTGCCAAACCGTTCGGTATAGGTCATCTTCGGACAACGGTTGTGGGGAATTCACTAATGCGAATCTACCGGTCGCAAGGGTATAATGCGATAGGTATAAATCATTTGGGTGATTGGGGTACCCAGTTCGGGAAACTGATTTACGCTTATGATAATTGGGGCGATCAGCAGAAATTGTCCGAGAATCCGATTAATGAGCTTTTCGATCTCTATGTCAGGTTTCATCGCGAAGCCGAAGATAATCCAGAGATTGAGGAAGAGGCACGGGAGTGGTTCAAAAAACTGGAAAGCGGCGACGAAAAAGCTCGTGAATACTGGAGACAATTTAAGGAATTATCTATCAAGGAATTCGACAAAATCTACAATCGGCTTGGAATAGATTTCGATTATTACACTGGCGAGAGCTTCTATAACGACAAAATGGAATCAGTGATTGAGACTCTTAAAGAGAAAAAACTGGCGAAGATGAGTCAGGATGCCTTAATAGTTGATCTCGAAGAGTATGGCATGTCCCCATGCATACTCAAGAAAAAAGATGAGGCATCCCTTTATGCCACCAGAGATTTAGCGGCGGCAATATACCGAAAGGAAACCTACGATTTCGACAAATTGCTCTATATTGTCGGGGTGGAACAAACGCTGCATTTTCGTCAGCTATTCAAAGTGTTGGAGTTGATGGGATTTAAATGGGCTAAGGATTGTCATCATGTCGAACTCGGGCGAATCAAATTCGAAGGCGAAGAGATGTCCACCCGTAAAGGTAATATCATATTTCTGGAAGATGTTCTGGATAAATCAAAGAAATTGGCTCTGCAGATAATAGAGGAGAAAAACCCGGAACTGGAAAATAAGGATGAGGTGGCGGAGAAGGTTGGGATCGGCGCTGTGGTATTCGCACAGTTTACTTCAAAGCGGAACAAAAACAGCTCTTTTAGCTGGGATGAAGCTCTTAATTTCGATGGAAATACCGGTCCCTATCTGCAATATACTCATGCCCGACTTTGTTCGCTGCAGAGAAAATACGGACAGGAAATCTCCGATTCGGTAGATTTAACTTGGCTAAAACAACCACAAGAGTTATCATTATCTAAATTAGTTGGGCAGTTCCCTTTGAATATAAAGCTTGCATTGCGTGACAATGAGCCGTCTGTCGTTGCTAACTACCTTTTGCAGGTTGCTGCGGAATTCAATACTTACTATCAAAAGGTTAGAATTATAGTCGATGATAGCGATACCTCTGCTGCGAGGATGGCTCTGGTTAATGCGGTTAGATACACAATTGAAAAGGGATTGCTTCTTTTAGGAATAAAGGCACCGGAAAGAATGTAATTATTTGGATAGATTATAATGGAGAAGATTGTAAAAAGAGTAAAACGGGTAAACGGAACGGTGAAACTTCCCGGGGATCGGTCGATTACCCATCGAGCAGTGATACTCGCAAGTCTCGCTGACGATATTTGCGAGATATTCGGGATATCCAATGCTCTGGAGTGCCAGGCGACAATTGACTGCCTTAAGCTGATGGGTATTGAGATCAATGGTGATAGCGAACGCCTGGAAGTTATCGGGAAAGGAATCGATGGTTACTCTCCCCCTGAAGAAGAGCTTAATGTCGGGAATTCTATCACCGCCCTATGCCTGTTAACCGGAATCATGGCAGGTTATCAATTCGATTCTGTGATAAACACCGCTTCAACTCAACGCAAGAGGTCTCTTAAGGCATTAATTGAAGCTCTGCAAACAATGGGCGCCAAGATCGAATCGAACGATTATCGGACGCCGTTAAAAATATCCGGTACAACCTTAAAGGGATCCGAGTTTGCGTTCAGTGAACCATCGGCTCACACAAAATCAGCAGTTTTATTCGCAGCCTTGAAAGCCGAAGGTGAGACCATAGTTAATGAAGCTATCCCCAGCCGCGACCATACCGAGAGAATGATCAACCACTTCGGTATCCCGATAGAAATGCATTTCAGTGACGACCCGACCGATTACGACGAGCTGGACCGCAGAATGAAACGGATCAAGCAAAAGCAGATGTTCAGGGAGAAAGGCGGTGATATACATGTGTGGGGGATCGGAGGTATATCTCCGACATCCGTTTCAATTCCCGGCGATATCTCGCTCGCCGCTCCTCTTGTTACGGCAGCAACCATCCTTAAAAATTCCAATCTTCAACTCGAGAACATGGGTTTCAATCCCACGCGATCCGGATTCGTTGATCTGGTTAAGCGGATGGGAGCTAATTTTAGTTTTTCGGCTAAGAAAGATGTATCCGGCGAACCGGTTATCGATCTTGGAGTGAGAACTGCAAGTCTGAGAGGCAGGCGGCTGGGCGGCGCTATCGTGCACAACATGGTTGATGAAGTTCCTATTTTGGCGATTCTCGCTTCTCAGTCCGAAGGAACCACCGTAATACGGGAAGCGGATCAACTCCGCAGGAGGGAGACCGACCGTTTGCACGCTACCTTCCTTAATTTACGAAAGATGGGGGCGAAAGTTGGGGAACTTCGCGACGGTTTGGTTATTGAAGGAAAATCCAATCTAACCGGCGGCGAATTGGATTGTTATAACGATAACCGTTTGATAATGGCTTTCACTATCGCCGCACTCGCTGCCGAGGGCGAAACATTGCTGAAAAATGTTGAGGGTATCAGTAACACATTTCCCGATTTCTGGCAGGTTATCGACGAGATCACCGAGGGTACCGCTCTGGGCTAAATGAGATTATTCGGCTTACTCAAGAAACTTGGCTTCGATAGATTGAGCAGGAGGGATATCGGTAAATCGGGGGAGAGGATAGCCGTTAAGTTCCTGAAGCGCAAAGGATTCAAGATACTGGAACGCAACGTTCGTCTCAGTTTCAAAGAATTCGATATTATCGCTATGGATAATGAATATCTGGTTTTCGTCGAAGTTAAAACCGCAGCTTCCGATTCTTATGGACACCCGTCGGAATGGATTTCACCTTATAAAAGAAAACATCTCATCAACGGCGCCAGATTATACCTGAACCGAAATAAGATTGAAAACACTCCGGTAAGATTTGATGTGGTAACTATAGTCTTCGACAAGGGCAATTACGAAATTGGCTACCTCCCGGACGCATTCTCGGCAGATTGATTCATATCACCTTGGAACTTTTTAGGTAAAACCTCCGCTCTTATGTAAACATTGGACTTGCCTTCCAAACTTATCAATTTACTTTCAACCGAGTCGAGGAATATTTTGAAAAACTCGGGGTTTTCCTTAAGATAGTTCTTATATGACTCATATTCCTCCGGGGCAATGCCGACTTCCTCCAGAATCCACATTTTGACTATGGGCAATGAATCCGGGGTGTTATCGTATATTTTATCTGCTACCCCCAGCCGATAGTATACTTCGACCATTTCCGTTTTATAGCTAAACTGCTCTTCGTCGGTGAAGAATATTTTATACACACCGAGTGCAATTACAATTATTACAATAACAAGAAATATCCGCATTTATCCACCTTTATGAAACGTGGAAATAAAATACCGTCTGACTGATTTGGAGTCAAGACTCTTGATATCGGAGAACATCTACTCATATCCATAATTTTTCTTTACAATTGGTTCCTCAATATACTTATATTAGAAATAATATTGTTTTATAATGGCTTGATGTTTTACAGGAGAGTATTCCAGAACCGAAACTTAACTTATCTCTGGGTGGGGCAGGTGATTTCTCAAATCGGCGATTCGGTTTATCAGATAGGACTTATCTGGTTGACCCTGGAGCTCTCCGGCTCGGAATCGATTACCGGGTTGGTGGCAATGTCAGCGTATCTTCCGGCTGTATTTCTATCGATCTTCTCGGGAGTTGTTTCGGATCGTTACGATCGCCGCAAAATTATGATAAGCGCCGATTTATTCCGATGCGTTTTTATCCTGTTAATACCTTTATCATTTGTGGTTGGCATGCTCAATCCGATACTCTTGGGCATAAACGCTTTCGCCATAGCGATTGCCGCTACCTTTTTCAATCCAGCCAGGGATTCCATTATCCCGACTATCGTCGAGCGGAAAGGACTCTTAAGGGCAAACTCCCTTATACAGACCTCCTGGCAATTCTCACTTCTGATAGGTCCCGCAATTGCCGGAGGATTGCTGCATTTTGTAGGTAATGTACATCTGTTTACGGTAGATTCCTTAGCATATCTTCTCTCGTTTCTGTTCGTATTTTTAATCAGACCTTCAGCCCCCGAGATTGACATTCCCAGAAAACGTCCCGGCTTCAGCGAAGTAAAGGAGGGATTAATTTATGCCGTTAAACATCCTGTTATATTGCCGTTACTTCTTATCACGATTGCTGATAACATTTTTATAATGGGACCGGCTATCGTCGGGACACCGGTCTTTGTCAAACAGGTGCTGGGATTGGGCGCCGAATCATACGCCTTAATACAAGCCTGCTATGCAATCGGTATGCTTATTGGCACAGCAGGCTTGTTAATTTTCGGCAAACGTTTCAAAAAGGGGCGGATTTTACTCCTGGGTATGTTCCTGGATGGCATCACATTCGTTCCTTTATACTTCGTTGATTCTCTGCTGACAATGGAAATAACCATCATAGTACATTCTTTAGCTATTCCGATGCTGACAGTGGTCAGGGCATCCATTATACAGGAAATAATCCCAACAAAAATGACCGGCAGGATCTTCGCATTGGTGAATCTGGCGGTGGTGGGAATGTCTGCGGTTTCCTCCGGATTGAGCGGCTTTTTGCTGGAGATAGTCGGCGCTCCAACATTGTTTTTGTTAATCGGTTGCGGCGGCGCCATTTGCGGTGTACTGGGCTGGATTTTCGCCCGGGATTTGAGGGAACAGCCTTAATTTAAAATTTCTCTCCCTTTTTCTCAAGCTAAATTCCGCACAAATTCACTACAACGTAACATTATGCTGGACAATGAAATAGAACACCACCCTAAAGCAGGTGTATTTAAAACAATACATTCGTTATTGTTTTTTCACCTTTCTTGTTGACATATATTACAGGATTTGTTATAGAAGATACAGCTTTGTGAAAGTTGGCGCAATCTCTGTTCAAGTATTGAGCAATGTTCATTTTTTCTACAACTATCGTTTCGAATATAAGGATTTATTGTAAGGTGTTGTGGTAGAATCGATAATACTACTGAATGACAGTATCTAAAATAGATCTCTTACTCATCTTATTCCTCATACAGCTCAAAATTTGAACATAATTTTCGCAAACGAAAAAACGGGATTTTCTAATTCTTTGATACACGGGTAATTAGAGCTGATCCGTCTTCGGCGTTTGTTGGCGTGTAAATTGCTATAAAACGGATACTACCGCTTTTTGCGGAAGGTTAGGAGGATTTCCATGTTTCTCAAGGAGAACCGAATTCGTACTGCGAGGATTCTAATAATCGGATTGGTTATATTGTTTTCTTACAGTTCATTACAGGCGAGGGGAGGCGGAAGCTGCGCAATGGAGTTCTTGAACATAGGCGTAGGAGCTCGGGCATTGGGCATGGGCGGCGCATATAGCTCCATTGTTGATGATCCCAGCGCTTGTTACTGGAATCCCGCTGCTCTGGCTGGGGTTGGAAGCAATTCGTTGATGTTGCAGCATACGCAGCATTACATGGACATTGATTTGGAATACGCCGCTTATTCCCGGCAGGTATTTACTGGTGGCACTATCGGACTATCACTTGCTTATGTTCACATGGGGACCATTGCGGGATATGATGCCGATGACGTCCCGATTGGCGATTTTAAAGCCTATGATCTGGCATACGGCTTGTCGTTTGGATATCAGCTCTCGGAGCATGCGAATCTCGGAATCGGAGTGAAGAGGATAAATCAGTTATTAGGTGATTTCAGAGCGCAGGGATGGGCATTTGATGCTGGTCTGCAGTTTACTGAGGAGAAGTGGAGTACCTCGATTGTTGCGGCAAACTGGGGACCGGAAGTTAAATACGAATTAGAATCGGCTGAGCTTCCTTCCGAAGTCCGGTTTGGATTGGGATACTTTCCGCTGTTTTTTCCGCTGACTTTCGGTGCGGAATATGGCTACGGGAGGGACGGTACATCCCGATTAGCATTTGGCGTAGAGTATGCATTATCCGATCACTTTATGGTCCGAAGCGGGTATCGTCCCATGGGAATTAACTATGGTGAAAGTACCTATTCTATCGGCTGCGGAATGAAAGTCTGGAATCAGCAGGTGGATTACACTTATCTTCCAAACAAGGAATGGGGGGATTCGCATCGGTTCTCGATCCTGTTTGCTTTGTCAGCTCAATAGGTTCGTAACAAAGATAGCAACATTTTATGAGGGGTGTTCAATAGACTACCCTATTGCGATTGAAGAACAATAAATTCTATAAAAAAGGGGGACACAATGTTACTATTCACGCCGGGAACACAGTTCAACCACAAGTATTCTTTTATTTTACCTACGGGAAAGAAGAACAAGAAGGGTAATCTCAAGCCGGGCGATACGGTGAAGATACCGGTAATAAAAGGAAGCAAAGTAACCTGTAAAACTTCCAAGGACGGTAAAGAAATGATCGTAAACGTAGGATTCTAATCCGTATAATTCCTAAACGTCAGTAAACCGTAACCGAAGGCTTGTCCTTCGGGGATTTTACAACAGTAAGCAATTTACAGTCTGGAATTTTGAGTCCAGAATAGAGCCGGAAACGCAAGGCTTGCCCGCCTCAGGAGGGTTTATGCGCCTCTGGCGTGCTTCCGCTGCCGATTGGGAAATCTATGCATAATCCAGGTTAAACGTATCCTCCCAATCCCACAACGATCAGGTGCGGCTCCGATGGAATCGGGGACCGCACACCGGTCGGCAGCCAAATCAATCCTTAGCCAGTAGAGCGGACATTCGTAAACCTCTGGCTTATTCTTGTCCGCGAAAAGCTAATCCCTTGAAGTCGATAAAATGACAGCGATCAATATTCTTTAAAAAGCCATTGATTTCCGGCACCGGCACCGGAATTTATGAATTATACGGATTAGAAAACATTTGACCATCGGCGTATATTTTAATAGTTTTATTCCTTGGAGTTTATGAGAATAATACTAAGCGAGGAAGGAAAATGGCTCAAATTGTAGAATGCGTACCGAATTTTAGCGAAGGAAGAAGACCCGAAGTAATAGATGAGATTATCGAAACGGCGCTGACGGTCGATGGAGTGACATTGCTCGATAAAGAGATGGATTCAGACCACAACCGAGCAGTGGTTACCTTTATCGGCGAACCTCAGGCAGTGAAGCAGGCGGCGTTTTTAGCAATTGAAAAGGCTTCTCAGTTGATCGATATGGAGAAACACAGTGGGGAGCATCCCCGCATGGGCGCCACGGATGTGTGCCCGTTCGTACCCGTCTCCGGCGTCAGCATGGCCGATTGTAAGCTGCTTGCAGAGGAATTAGGCTCTGAAGTCGGCGAGAAACTTCAGATTCCGGTCTATCTCTATGAGAAAGCGGCGCGAACCCCGGAAAGGGAAAACCTGGCTGACGTTCGTCGGGGGGAATATGAAGGTATAAGGGATAGTATCGAAACAGACGACAGCCGTATCCCCGATTTCGGGCCTCGTAAGACACATCCTACAGCCGGCGCGATGGCAATCGGCGCGCGGCCGTTTTTAGTAGCTTACAATATATACTTTAATTCCAATGACTTAACCCTTGCCAAGAAAATCGCCAAGGCGGTTCGCTCCCGCAGCGGCGGTTTTATGTACTGCAAGGCATTGGGTTTCGAGATTAAGGAGCGAAATCAGGTTCAGGTGTCGATGAATCTCGTGGATCATAATCGTACTCCTATCTTCAGGGTTTTTGATACCGTAAAAAATGAAGCAGCGCGATATGGATTAACGATCACCTCCAGTGAAATTGTCGGACTGGTACCTCTTAAGGCGATTGTTAACTCCGCTGATTACTTCTTGCGGTTCGAGAACTTTTCGCTGGATCAGGTGCTGGAATATAAGCTCCTCAGCCAGTCAACACCCGATAAGATAAGCATGGATGATTTCATAACCGAGGTCGCTTCGTCATCGCCTGCGCCGGGCGGCGGTTCGGTTGCTGCGCTGGCGGCATCGCTGGCGGGGGCGTTATCATCGATGGTTATCCGTTTAACGGTGGGAAAAAAGAAATATAAGGATGTTAAAGAAGAGTTGTCGGCGATATTACCGACCACAGAGGATCTTCGCAAGCAAGCCGCCGCTTTAATCGTAAAGGATGCCGAAGCTTTTAACGCAGTGATGAAAGCGCGTAAACTTCCCAAAAACAGCGATGAAGAAAAGGCTGTGCGCGATGAAGCCATGAAAGAAGCAACCAAACATGCTGCTTTAGTTCCGCTGGAGACAATGAGTTTGGGTGTCGAGGTTCTTAAACTTGCCAGAATAATTGCCGAAAAAGGTAATGTTAATTCGGTATCCGATGCGGGAGTAGCCGGATTGATGGCGAAAGCGGCAGTCGATGGAGCCGGATACAATGTTAAAATCAATTTACTCGGTTTTGAAGAAATGAGCTTCGTTACGGAAACAACTTCCCAGATGGAAGCGTTAAAAGAAGAAGCCGAAAAGCTTTCGGTAGAAATTCAGGAAATAGTGAATTCAAAAATAACCGAATGATTTTCAATTGAGATTATCCTTATTGCTCTGAAATATAAATAAATGCGGCTGTTAACGCCGCATTTTGTAATAACAACGCATTCGAGACCGGAGATCACCATGGTGAAACCGACAATACGAGAAATAGCCGCTATCTTACTGATTTTAGCGGCTGCTATGTTATATTTCCCAACCAATTCCATTTCGATGCAGCTTTCGGATGAGTTCTGGATGAAAGCTGCCAATTCGCTATCGCCCGGAATGTTTCCTGACATAGATACGGATGCAGAACATGTCCACCGCTATTGCGGAACCCCTTATCTTTTGCCGGTTACAAACCGAGATGTTGACATACCCGTATTTATGAAACCGCTAATCGAACGACCGTTTATGCAAGAATCATACGATACCCCGGAGGGAAACTTCAAAATTCATTACGACCTTACCGGAATCGATGCGGTGAGGGATGCGGAAGTCGATGTAGACCCTGCCGATGGCGTTCCCGATTACATTAATTTTGTGGGTGATGTTTGCGAGTATGTATGGTCGGTGCAAATGAATACGCTCGGTTTCAACGGACCTCCCGACGATGATTATTATCCATCCGGCGGGGATGCCAGATACGACATATATGTTATGGACCTTGGCGCTAACCTTTTCGGCCTGACAGTTCCCGACGAAGTTTATGACTATCCCAAATATACCAGTTTCATCGAAATCGACAACGATTACGGGTGGTACCCGATGGGATATGAATATGCGATTAAGGTGACTCTGGCACATGAGTTTTTCCATGCGGTTCAATTAGGCTATGATGCTACCGAATATTCGGATGACCCATACTCGCCCTGGTGGTTCGAATGCACGGCAGTCTGGATGGAAGAACAGGTTTATGATAATATCAACGATTACATCAACTACCTTCCGGAATATTTCAATAATCCAGAGATAAGTTTGCTGGATGCCAGTTACCATTATTACGCCAGTTGTGTCTGGCCTATTTATCTCTCCGAGAGATTTGATCAGGAAATTATAAGGAAGCTCTGGGAATTATGCGGAGAGACGGCTGGATACAATGTGATTTTGGCATCTCAAGACATATTCACCAGACCGGATCTCGGGTATGATAATTTGGGATACAACTTTGATAGAGCATTTTCCGAATTCGCTATGTGGAATTATTTCACCGGCAGCCGGGCGGAGAATATCCCGGATTCGATGAGATACTCGGAAGCTCATACCTGGCCTAAAATACCGGAGCAGGCTTTAACCAGGATATCTCCGTATACTGACACAACCGTTTCTGCAGGGAATGAAGTTCCGGCGCCACCCGAATACTTAGCCGCCAATTATATATCCTTTGCAGTGAACCAGAATATAACCGGAGGTTTACGGATAGGATTCGACGGTAACAATAATATCAATTGGAGAGTAGGATTGGTAGCTGCCAATCTGGAATCATCAGTGTCTCATCCCATTTATAAACATATTTCTCTTGATATAAATAACTTCGGCGCGGACTCCATCCGAAGCTGGCAGAAATATACCGAAGTGCTTCTAATACCCTGCCCGGTCGGAACCCATTATTTCCATCGAGATGCGACCTATGCGTTTGGATCCGAATACTCCGATTCCATTTTAGGGGATGAACCGATTGCGCAGCAGAATAAAATTCATAACAACTATCCCAATC
>WJIR01000262.1 GCA_014730175.1 Candidatus Zixiibacteriota bacterium | reverse complement strand
GTCCGGCCTACCCGGGAATTATCGAAACCGCAAGGACTTCGACCTACGATAGCTGCGGGACAAGAATGTCCCGCCTGCCGTAGGATGCTATAAGAAAGAAAAAGAGGCTGCTAATCACGTTATTAGCAGCCTGCGGCGAAGATTACTAAAGTAGTATAAATTATATGAAAAAGACTTATTTAATTAAGGTTATCGTGCGGGATTCGTGATGGTCGTTGGCTGTCAGTTTGACGAAGTATGTTCCGGAGGAAATTCCGGATGCATCAAACGTTATACTGTGTCTTCCGGCTTTTAGCGTTCCATCGACTAAGTTCCTTACCAATCTGCCGTTTATATCGTAAACATTCAATTCCACCTGAGCATTAGAATTCAGCTCAATCGGAATGATGGTTTCGGCGTTGAAGGGATTCGGATAATTCTGACCGAGCGCGTAGTGGCGCACCGGTTTGTCAGAATCTTCTTCAACACCGGAAAGGCTAATATCAAACGAGTACATCGATCTGCCGTGCGTTCCGGCGACCAGTTTACGGGCTTCGTCGTGGAGTTCGATGTCGAAAACCGGACATATCGGCATCTCCGATCCCATCGATTGCCATATTACGCCGCCATCATCGGTATAAAACATACCGAAATCGGTGCCGATATACAGCCTTCCATTCATCCCGGGATCCGGCAGGATGTCATTTACAGGAACATCAGTAAGATTGCCGGTTATATCCTCCCAGGTCAGCCCTAAAGTGGTGGTCTTAAATATATGAGGAAGCAGTTCATCATTTTTGTAGCCGGAAAATGTTACATAAGCGGTCATCTCATCAAATACGTCGGCGGTTACGCGGGTACACCAGCGATCTATAAGATCGTTGGAAACCAACTCCCATGAATTTCCGCCGTTTGAAGTCACCCAAACCCTGCCTTCATCGGTACCCGCCCAGATGATATCCTGATTGATCGGCGATTGGCTTATTGTGGTGACTGTGCCATAAACCAGGTTACCGTTTCCGCCTCCTTCGGTAAGGTCGGGACTGATGATTGTCCATGAAGAGCCGCCATTGGATGTCTTATGGATTTTCTCGGCTCCGTAGAAAAGCACCTGAGCATTATGGGGGCTCATTATAACCGGAGTATTCCAGTTGGTGCGCTCGTCATGATACCATGGACCGTAGATATAGTCCCAGCTATTCCCCAGATTGGTGGATTTACTCAGGTTGCCATATTGATACTCAGCATAAATCACATCGGAATCGGTGAAATCTATATTGGTATAGAAGCCGTCGCCGTAGTAGAACACAATCCAGTCGTCCACTCCGCCTGTGATGGTTCCGGGAGTGCTGTTGTCCTGAGTCCCGCCGTAAAGACGGTAGGGAAGCTGTTTATCGATTGTAATGGCGTAGAATTGAGTAATCGGGAGGTCGTAACTTTTAATCCAGCTTGCGCCGGCATTGTTGGATATAAAGATTCCGCCATCGTTACCGTTTACTATATAATCGGGATTATCAGCATCCTGATAAAGAGCATGGTGATCCACGTGCATAATGCCGGATATATCATGCCAATTCGCTCCCCCATCTGTGCTGCGCCAGAAATACACATCGCCGAGGTAAACGGTATTGGCATCTGTGGGATGTACCCAAATCTGTCCGAAATACCATCCAAAGGAAGAGAAATCCTCAATCGGCGGTGAAACCAATCTTGATTCCCAGCTATCGCCGCCGTCGGTACTTCTCCAAATACCCATCAGGTATCCCGGGTGGTCGTAATAGCAGGCGTAGACTACGTCATTATTACCGGGTGCGATTGCCAAACCGATACGCCCGTTATCTTCGTGGTCAGGAGGCAGCCCGTTGGACAGCTTGTCCCAGCTATCCCCGCCGTCGGTCGAACGCCAGATACCGCTGTTTAATCCTCCTACGCGCCGTTCCTGCGGATGGCGAATCCGTTCCCACATGGCGGCAAAGATGATGTCGGGGTTGGAGGGATTTATGACGACATCGATACATCCGGTGGAATCCGAAACATAGAGAACCTGTTCCCAATTTTCCCCGTAGTCGGTGCTTCGGTAAACTCCTCGTTCGGAATTGGTTCCGAACAGCTTACCCATTGCGGCAACAAAAACTCTATTATTGTTCACCGGGTCGATAGCGATTCTTCCGATATGGTATGAATTGGGAAGACCTATAAACTCCCATTCCAATCCGCCGGTGGTGGTTTTGTAGATTCCGGTGCCGGAATACGAATCACCGCTGGAATTGGCTTCGCCGGTTCCAAAGTAGAGGAGATCGGGATTGGTGGGGTCCATGGCGAGGTCTCCTACCGAGAGGCTGGGAATATCATCTGATATCGGGTCCCAGCTATCGCCGCCATCGACGGATTTGAAGATGCCGCCCAGAGCTGCGCCAGCATATATTACATTATTATCATCCGGATTGACCGCCAGCGCGGTAATTCGTCCGCCGACATTTGATGGTCCTGCCATGGTCACATTGAATTGCGCATCCGACCGGGTGGCATTACGAACGCTAACCGCAGTATTAATAGCCCTTTTGTATCCTTCGTCAGGAATCTCATCATAGGGATAAGCTCGCTGAAGAGTGAACCATTCGGTTGGCTTTTTACTGCTGTCTCTGTTTTTTCGTTCTTCGGACTTGAAATTCTTATACATCTCAAGCCCGGAGATACTTTTAGACGGTTGCTGGAAGGAATCGAAGAAAACTGCGATTGAAAGAGTTAAAAGAACCGCCAGAGAAATAATGACGGAAGCTTTAGAGATCGCATTTAATTTTCGGATGATATTCACTTTGTTCTCCTTTGTATTACTACCATGAAGCCAGATTTATTTCAATATACGATAAAACCGCCAAAAAACAAGAGATAAGTCGCTAATGATGTTGAGCGTTATCATTCCTTTCGCAGGAATATAACAACTGAGTTAGTTGTTAGTTTCATCAATATTTCTATGGAGAGATGGATATAATTCCTTAATAATGTCGGATAAAGAGTTAACTCCTGACCTTATGATAGAGTAACAAATTAAGACTGTTATTTTTGACCGGAGAAAGAAAGTTCAAGGATAGGATTGAGATTAAATAAACGCAAACTGAACGATTTGATAGATGTGAGGGCTGGCTCTACCCTGCTCTGGAGGAGAAAGAAGGACAACTAAAGGACCTGCCGCAACCAAAGCAAATATGCCCGGATGTTTACATTCGGGCATATTTGTTTTTTATCAAATGAAGCTGTTCGGTGGAGACAGTCGATGGCGCTTTTAACGCTCAATCTGTCAGGGAGTAAACCTCCTAACCTACCGATATGATGATCCCCGAAGGGCGAGCCTTCGGCTACGCATTTATCATGTCGGACAGGAATGTCCGACCTCCCGACAATAGTAGAGCAAACATTCTTGTCTGCGATGAGATGGCAACACCATGTGGGGTATCCCCCTCAAATGGATCTGATATTAAGTGGATTGAAGGATTGATTCCACTTCGTTCACGAAAGGCTTTGGTGTTTCGGCGTCCAACCATTTAATCTTATCCAGTCCGAACTGGTCGGACATGTCGGAGTGGTAAGGCATCATCCGCACCGAATAGCCAAAAAGCCCGCTTTCATTACATGGGATGGTTCCCTGATATTTGAACAAACCTTCCTGAATCTCTCCCGCGGATGCCATATCAATTGATGAGCTTTGAACAATGTTCCCATCGGTGTCCAACGGACCGGAATAAATTTGAACCACAACATCTTCGGCGCTCAGGTTGCCCAGATAAACCACGGCGGTGACTTTGAGCGAAGAGCCGACTTCCGATTCCTTTTTCTCAAGATGTGCCTTGATAATATTAGCCATGCCCCATTGACTGCGGACGAATTGCTTCCATTTAACCAGCGCTTTAGCTTTGGCGAATTCATCGGCAGAAAGCTTTTTCCAATTATTGTAGGCGTTCATGTAGAACCTCTCCGTGTACTCCCTGACCATACGGTTGGTATTGAAGATCGGGCATAGTTTCATCATGGAGCTCTTCATCTTTGCAATCCATTTTCGAGGAAGCCCATCGCCACCGATATCATAGAAAAGCGGGACTACTTCATTTTCCAGCACGTGAAAAAGCATTTTGCTCTCCACCTCGTCCTGGTATTCGGAATCATCATATTCCTCGCCGGCGCCGATAGCCCATCCGGTATCGATATCGTACCCCTCATCCCACCAGCCGTCGAGTACACTGAGGTTAAGTCCCCCATTCGGTAGAACCTTCATACCGCTGGTTCCGCTGGCTTCCATGGGACGCCTGGGATTATTCAACCAGACATCCACACCCTCCACCAGGTACCGGGCGACATTAATGTCGTAATTCTCAACGAAAACAAAGTGATCACGAACATCTTCCTGTACAGCGAAATGCACCAGTTTGCGGATAAATTCTTTGCCCTCATTGTCTCTGGGATGAGCCTTGCCGGCGAAAATAAACTGCACCGGACGTTCTTTGTTCTTCAGAAGTTTTTTCAATCTCTGGGGATCGCGCAATAGCAGAGTCGCTCTTTTATATGTTGCGAATCTGCGGGCGAACCCAATTGTCAGCGCTTCGGGATTAAGAGTTTCGTTAGCTGAATCGATTTCGCCCGGACTCGCTCCGCGTCGCTTAAGCTGTTCGGCAAGTCTTCTTCGAGTGTATGCCACCAATCTTTCCCGTCGTCTTTCGTGGATTCTCCACAGCTCCACATCCGGTATTCTCTCCACTCTCTCCCAGATAGTCTGGTCCGCCGGTTTTGCCAGCCAGTTGGGACCCAGATATCTGTGAAAAAGTTCGGACATCTCGTAGGAAACCCAGGATCGAGCGTGTATCCCGTTGGTCACATGTTCGATGGGGACTTCGTCTATAGGAACATCAGGCCAGTTAAATTCCCACATCTGCCGGGAGACTTTTCCGTGTAATTTACTTACGCCGTTGGCATAAGCAGTAGTGCGAAGGGCGGTGAGAGCCATATTAAACGATTGGTTGCTGTCCTTGGGATTCTTTCTACCTAATGCCCAGAACTCCTCCTTTGTCATTCCGGCGCTATCTATAAACTGCTCGAAGTATTTATCCACCAGAGACGGATGAAAGATGTCGATTCCCGCCGGCACCGGAGTATGAGTGGTGAAAATGGTTCCGGCTTTAACCACCTCCAACGCCTCCTCGGTGCTCAGATTGTCAGACAGTTTACGATGCCGAATTCTTTCCAGAGCCATGAATGCAGCATGTCCTTCATTCATGTGGCAAACATGAACGTGGAAATCGAGCTTGTTAAGAGCCTGCATTCCGCCGATTCCCAGAATTATCTCCTGCTGAATACGGGTTTCATCGTTTCCGCCATAAAGCTGGTAGGTTATTTTTCTGTCTGAATACTGGTTCTCGGGAGTATTAGTATCGAGAAGATAAAGCGGTATACGCCCCACCTGCGCTTTCCATATCCTGCAATAAACGGTTCGTTTCGGGAATCTCACCCCGATTAGCAGCGGTTCGCCATCGGTATCTAACTCGAGCTGAATGGGTAGGTTATAGAAATCGTTTTCGGGATATGTCTCCTGTTGCCAGCCATCAAGGTTTAGATATTGCTGAAAATAGCCCTGCTGATATAGCAATCCAACTCCCACCAATGGCAAGCCGAGATCGCTCGCCGATTTGAGATGGTCCGCTGCCAGCACCCCGAGACCTCCGGAATAGATAGGTAAACACTCGGTTAAACCGAACTCCATAGAGAAATACGCAATTTTGGGCGTTTCGAATGTTCCGTATTTGCCCTCAAACCAGGTTTTGGCTTTTAGATATTCCTGAAGATCGGTGTATACTCTATCGAGTTGCGCCAGAAAGCCCTCATCACTGACAGCTTGTGTCAATTTCTCCTGGCTGATTAAGCCGAGCATCTTTATCGGATTATGCTTGGTATCATTCCACAGGTCACGATCCAGACGTCGGAACAGATCTATCGTTTCCTGATTCCAGGACCAATGTAGGTTATACGCGAGATCATTAAGAGATTTTAATTCATCTGGCAGCTTGGCATTTACGCGATATGTATCAAAAGATTTCGGCATTACTTACTCCCAAGTCTATTTATCTTAATTGAACAAATGGCGATGGATTAGGATTTTATCCACCGCATAATATAATATCGGCAACAATGGCGTGGATTATCAAGATAATTTGTGAGAATCTTGTGCGGTAAATCCATTGCACACTTCCCGTTTAGTTCTCTCCTGTAACTCTGAAATATCCGTTTTGTTTCAATGAACTACAAAGCATTTGCTTATCTCACGACACGATATTAACTTTCGAGAAACTCGCAAGCAAGAACTGTTTATGGTAAATCCAAAGAGACATGAGATATGAAGGAAAAATTATTAATCTACAATATAGGTCAACTACTTACGCTTAAATCCTCAAAGGATACTCCTCGCAAAGGGAAAAAATTGTCGGATTTGGGAGTTGTGAATAATGCTTCCGTATTGATTCAGGGGGATAAAATAGCGAAATGTGGAGTGGAAAGAGAGGTACTGAGAGGTATCAAACGCTCCTCGATATCCAAAGAAATCGATGCAAAGGGGATGATGGTGTCTCCCGGATTCGTAGATCCCCATACACATCCGGTTTTCTTCGGCACCCGCGAAGAGGAATTCTGCATGCGTCTCGCCGGTATGAAATATATGGACATTGCGGCAGCCGGTGGCGGTATCCGCAATTCGGCGAGGAGATTCAGAAAGGCAACTAAGTCGGATATCAAAAAGCAAACCAGAACGGTGCTTAAAAGATTGCTCAAACATGGTATTACAACAATCGAAGCTAAATCCGGCTACGGTCTTTCATTCGATTCCGAGGTGAAGGCGTTGGAAGTTATCAAGGAACTTAACGGTAAACAACCGATTGAGATGGTGCCGACATTTCTGGGGGCGCATGAATTTCCGGACGAATATCGGGATAATCGCGAGGAATATATTCGAATTCTTGTCGAGGAGATGATACCATACGTTGCTGAAAACAATCTCGCTGAGTATTGCGATATTTTCTGTGAAGAAGGCGTTTTCGATGTGGAACAGTCGCGCAAAATCCTTAAAGCAGCCCAAAAACAGGGGTTAAAGATCAGGATGCATGCGGACGAAATCCATCCGATTGGAGGCGCGGAACTTGCGGCGGAGATCAAAGCGAAAACCGCAGACCATCTGGTGGCGATTTCTGACGAAGGAATCCGCATGATGGCGAAAGCGGGCGTAATGCCGATTTTGCTTCCGGCAACTTCATTTTCATTGAATACGGGGAAATACGCTCCGGCAAGGAAGATGATCGAAGCCGGTTTGCCGGTCTGCCTCTCCACTGACTGCAATCCCGGTTCATCCTATACCGAATCGGCATCGTTTGTCATCACTCTGGCATGTTTGCATTTAAAAATGTCGCCGGAGGAAGCATTCGCCGCTTACACCATCAATCCCGCTTATTCGCTCGATCGCAATCATTTGATCGGTTCAATCGAAGCTGGTAAAATGGCGGATTTGATTATATGGGAAACTCCCAACTATCGTGAAATCCCTTATCATTGCAGTGTGAATCTGGTTTCCAGGGTAATCAAAGGGGGTAAGAAAGTAGTATGAAATCGACATGCTCGCTCTCCGTTGCGATTGTTTTAACTGCCTGTTGTGTATTAGGTTGCGGGTTCTATTCCTTTTCCGGATCCGCTCTCAAAGGGATAAAAACGGTAGCGGTGCCGTTATTCGATAATGAAACCACCGAATATGGATTGCGTGAAGAACTGACCGAAGCGATAACCGACGCTATCGTGGCTGACAATACGTTAAGAGTTGTAAATATCCGCCGCGCGGATTCCGCCCTGAGGGGTGTGGTAACCCGTTATGAACGAGAGTGTTACACTTTCGATGGTTCCGGTAACTGCAGCGAATATATAGTGCGGGTATTCGTAAATGTGGTATTTGAGGACCTGGAGAAAAAAGAGGCTATATGGGAGGAGAACAATATCGAGGGCTATGGGATATATGCCGCTTCTGGTGAGGATATTGAAACCGGAAAAGAACGAGCTATTGAAAAACTCTCAGCCGATCTTGTCGATAGGTTAATTAAAGGTTGGTAGTTCGAATGACGAAAGGTGTCAGATACGGCTATCTAACGCTGCGATAGGATACTGATTCCCCGAAGGACAAGCCTTCGGCTGCGAAGAATATCGTCTTAAACAGCCTATGAATTTAACGGAACAAATTTGATTGACAGACGATATTATATTATATAGATTTAACTGTCCCTTATAACGTCGAGGTGCACCCAAGTGAAGACAAAATTGACATTATTTTTTTTGGTTATAGCCTTAACCTTAGCTTTTATAAATCCCGTATTTGCCGGTAGCAATCAAGCCGGCACAGCCGCGTACAGTTTTCTGAAGGTTGGAGTGGGAGCGCGGGGGCAGGCGATGTCCGGCGCTATGGTGGCGTTAGCCAATGATGAGTACGCCGGTTATTATAATCCCGCAGGATTGGGGCTGCTTTCACCCATCAGGGAAGTTGAGAACGAGTTCGGAGAGGTTACCGAAATCGAAAGTGATATAGACAAATATTTCGCCGCAAGTTACAACAGTTATATTGCCGATATTCAGGCTGGTTATGTGGCATTTATGATGAGGCAGGGATTGGGCGGTATGCTCGGTTTTTCCATCAATTATTTCAATTACGGTGAATTCGACGAATACGACGTTAACAACATCAAAACCGGAACCTTCAGCGCCTCGGATATGGCATTTGCAGTAAACTATGGACAGCGGGTCGATGAACGTTTTTACTGGGGTATCACCGGTAAGTTTATTTATGAACGTTTGCATGATGATTACACATCCGATGGTATCGCCGTCGATGGCGGTATTCTCTATCGTGTCGGCGATAAACGGACGGTTTTGGGTTTGGCGGCGAAGCATATCGGCGTTCAATTGAAGGGGCTGACCGAAGAACATAAGGATAAACTTCCGGGAGTTATACAGGCAGGCGTTTCGCATGCGCTTCAAGGTATGCCGGTAGTTTTCTCCGGGCAGATCGATTATCCTTTTGATTACGAGATCTCCGGCAAGGTCGGGGTGGAAATAACCGGTTTGGATCCGCTGTTTGTGAGATTCGGATGGGATTCTTTGGGGCGCGATTATAAGTCCGGTTCTTCAAAAGATGACCTGGGCGGTTTTTCAGGCGGACTGGGCGTAGTCTGGAACAATTATCGTTTGGATTATTCATACTCCTCATTTGCAGATATCGGTAATTCACACCGTGTAAGCATTTCCGGAGGCTTTTAGTTTAGTAAATGAAATCTCTATTTTAGTCGTTTTGGAGGTTATGCATGAAAAAGGCGATGCATGGTAATTCGACTGTTATAAAGCTGTGGTTCTCTATCGCTGTTTTCGCTCTGGTTTCGATTATGGGTATCAGCCAGATGGCAAAGGCTTATGAGGATTATCAGACCGAACAGGAGAAGGGGCAGTTTACATTTATCGAAGGCGAAGCGCGCAAGCAGAAACTGGATGATGTTTACTGGGAAAACGCCGAGGAGAATACTCCTGTGGACGGCGGAGAAAGGGTGAAAACATTAATCAGTACGCGCGCCGAAATCCAGCTTGCTGAGCTGGATATAATCAGGTTGGCGCCCAAAACCACGGTGGAGTTTATTAAACTATACCAGGAAAGCAAGGATAAAAAGCGCGAAACCGAAATCGATGTCAACGAGGGCGATATCTGGGCGAATATCGGTTCGCTGGACGCCAGTTCCGAAATGGATCTGAATACCGCGGTCGCTAACGCCACCGTCAAAGGCACCGTTTTTCGCGTCAATGTGGGCGAGGATAAATCCACCGAGCTCAAGGTTTATAAAGGACAGGTGGATGTAAAAGGCAAAGCCCCTGTTGGCGAAGAGCCGGAGGAACCGAAATCCAAGAGCTTGGCTCCCAAGCAGATTGAAGGTCCAAAAGAAGTTACCATGAAAGAATGGACGGTAATAGTGCGGGAAATGCAGAAGGTGATTATAGCCGCCGACGGGCAGTTGGTAGCCAGCAGAGAGTTTTCGATGCAGGATCGCGATGAGCAGACCGAATGGGTATCATGGAATGCCGAGAGGGATAAAGTGATGGGTTT
>WJIR01000261.1 GCA_014730175.1 Candidatus Zixiibacteriota bacterium | reverse complement strand
TGATTAAACTCCTTGGAATAGGAATTACCATGTTGCTGCTGGTTGCGATGCAGGTAGCCTGTGATAAGCTGCCGTTGATCGATCCCGAACAACAAGGCGCTGTAGGTGAGTTGGAAAGAGGAGTCGTGCGTGTAGTTAATACCGCCAATGGTCTATGGGAAAACCAAACTCGATACAATTGGATTATTGAAGCGAGCGGGACACCTGATTATCTTGAGCTGAATGGCGGTGAATGTGATGAAATCAACTACTCAATCACTGCTATTCGTACTTTAGAAGCGCAACAAACTGTTCACGGCGTTCGGGGAGAGGTAATAATAACCAATGATACCGATGCTGTTCTGGACAATTTCACCATACAATCGATAGTCCGTTATCGAATCGGCGAGAGTACTTATCAGGCTTTGGCGGTTATCGACGTCGACGTAAGTAATAAACCATCACTTGAGATAGGTGAAACTTATTCCTATAACTATGAATCCTTCTTCTCACCTATTGCCGGCGCCAGTTATGTGATATCGTCTTATCTTAATGATGGTTATTCCAATATCGCATCGGAACATGTTCCCTTCGAACTGCCGGAGATACTGACCGATAATGAAATCGATGCTGAAGCTACCGTTACTTATAATGCAAGTGTATCGGATGGTTTCTCTTTTACAGAGAATGGCGCCGGAAGCTATACTCTAATGGAAAGCGGAGACATTGATTTTATCGCTGAAATATGTAATGAGTCGGCGGAATGTAATACCAATTTCAATTTCCCGGTTGAATTCAACCTGAGTGAATCCAGCACGCAAGAGAATCGCACTTTATCGGCAGCGATATCGATTCAAACAGGTGGTTGCGAAGAGTGCGGTGAATGCGAAGGCGGCGTCACCCAGCTTACGCTTCGTTATCTCGGCTCCGGCCAATCGCTCATTCAAGTTTACAGAGGGAATAGACCACGACCTCATAAGCTCCTTTTCGAGGGAGTAGTCAGTCCCGGCGAAGCCTTCACATTTGATGGGAATCGCCACAACGATAGAATGGGACGCAGAATCAGTGTTTATGTTGATGGTGAACGCAATACCAGGATAGTAACCAATTGTGGAAAACCAGTGGGGCCTGGATTGATAAAGGGTGATTTTGAAGTGGTCAGCGGTTATAGCAGCAGAGGAGGATTACTTTGCCCGATAGACGAACTGCCGTGGTGTGAAACCGGCAGGCCGCAGGTTCTAACCGCCGCATACACAGGACAGGGATGCGAATACTCCAATCATTCGCAAAATCCGCACAAGGTGAGATGCGAGGGGGATCCCGGATACGCTTCTCTGGTTAGAATAGTAGCGTGCGACAAATCGGATCCCTTCCATCGCAGGGCAAATATATGGTTCGATGGCATGGTGGGATTGGATGATTCCTTCGATATCGATTCCACCAATCAGAGCAGGAATCGACTCAAGCGCGTCACCTGGATTCATGTTTTGGACCTGGAAAATAATATCCTGCAATCGATGAGGTTTATCACTTCCTGCCGTGAGCCATTGCAGGAGGGTGATCAATTCGGAAGTATAGTCCTGGAGGATTTTACACCGGCATATTAAGCTTCAGAAAATCCACATACTACAAAACCATAGCTACCACACACAACGAACCCCTCGGATCTCCATTGATCCGGGGGGTATTTATTTCACCAATGTTATTCTCCCGGACGAAGTTGTGTTCCCAGCGATGACGCGGTAGAAGTAGATACCCGACGTCATGCCTTCGGCGTCCCCGATTACCAATAATCGACATCGATGACAATATCAATAGCATAAGATGAATTACTATTCAATATAGCACAATCTCCTGAATATAATAATGCGAGGACATCATAAATAATATAATGTTACCAGGACATAATATCAAGCATTTTATGGTTCTGCTGATCAGGAGAATTTATAAAACGCCCTTAAGCATTGTGATTTCAGAAAAATCTATTATATTTCCTTGAACTAACAGTTTTTGGAATAGGAGGATATATGCAAAAATTATACTTTTTTCTTCTAATAGCTATTGCGCTCGTATCTTATTTTTCGGCACCTACTATTGCGCAAGTCTGGGAAGAATCTTCCGATGGCTTGGCACCGCCTCAGATGGAGGGTGGAAATACCGAGCTGGAGTTCGCAGATGTTAACCGCGACGGCAATGTCGATCTTCTTTGTATCGGTGATCACGGCTCCCCATATATAAACACCAATGAACATGGGGTCATGGTTTGGTTCGGCGATGGCGCAGGGAATTGGCTGATTTACCAAAATGGAAACTTCGGTTACGGGGGTATCGCCGTCGGGGATGTTAACAATGATGGATTTGACGATGTCGGTTATGGTATGCACCACAACTACTCGGGTGAGGATTTCGGCGATCAACTTATCGAGGTAGCGCTTGGTGACGGCACCGGCTTAAACTGGACGCCCTACGATGACGGACTGGCGACCAACGGAGAAACCTGGGGGATGTTTGGATCAGATTTCGCCGATATAGATGCCGATGGTTTGCTCGATCTGGTGAGTGTATCATTCGGCTCGGGAAGCGGTATCCACGTTTATCGCAATAACGGCGACGGTTCCTGGACACAAAGTTATGGCTACAATGGGGGTAATTCCGGGCTTTATGTGGAATTCGGGGACATGAACGGAGATGGCTATCCCGATATCGCTTCCACTAACGGCGATTCCGGCATATTTATAAACGATGGCGCCGGCGATTATGACGTTCTCATCGGAGGCGGCATCACGCCTCCCAGCTATTATGGGTATGAGGATATCGCATTGGGCGATGTCGATAACGACGGGCGTGATGATGTGGCAATTGTTACTCCCGGTGGTCGCGTGGAAGCTTGGAAGCTGAATGAAGACGGATACACCTGGACTGATCTTACTCATGGTCTTAACGCTTATCCGAATATACGGATGGTTGATATCGCCGATATGGATGGCGACGGTCTACTTGATATCATCGGATACGGAGATGGTAATGTCGGCATATTCGTTGGGGATGGCGGTTCTTCATGGACGCTGTTATATGGTTTCACAACGCCGAATCCGGGCAGCGCCAAAGCGTTCCGCGCCGGCGCTGATATCGATAATAACGGTTATGGCGACATTGCACTGGTCAATGAAGAAGGCGGCTGGCCGAACGAACGAAATCATTGCCGCGCCTACAGGGAGATTTCCACTCCGGCGGAACTTACTATTGTTAACGAATACCCACATGGCAATGAAGTGATCAGGGGCGGAAGTGCCGGATGGGTGGAATGGATGTCCGCGGTGCCTGGTGAACAGAGTACGGAGGTGGATATTGAGTTTTCATCAACCGGTCCCGATGGTCCTTTCAGCGGACTGGCTTCAGGTTTACCAAATAACGGTAAACACCAGCTTCATTGGCCAATGGTGAACTCCGCCAACTGTTATTTACGCCTGACAGTTCATGGCGATACTGATGTGAGCGCTATTACTCCGGCAGCGTTCGAAATTCGTTCCGAGATTTCGTCCGATTTATCCATAGATATTATACCGGATAATCCGCCGATAACAGTCCCGCAGGGCGGTTCCTTTTCCTACACCGGAATCCTAACCAACAATACCAATCAGTCACAGACTGCTGATGTCTGGCTGATGTTAAATGTTCCCGGCATCGGAGAATATGGGCCGATTTCGCGTTATAATAATGTGTCGTTGTCGGCCGGTGAAACGATCACGCTGGAGGGGATAACCCAGTTTGTACCCAATTACGCTCCGCTGGGAGAATATGATTATATCGCCAGATGCGGCGATTATCCTTCGACAATAATCGACCAGGAATCATTTATGTTCACCGTGGTTGCTCCATCCCGAGGAGAAATTGACTCTTGGGAATTGACCGGATGGTTCGGAAGCGAAAACGAATTGACTCCCTCGGTGATTCGAATACACGGCGCTTATCCTAATCCCTTTAATGCGCATACAAGTATTAAATTCGAAATACCCAATGACGCTCAGGTTAGCTTAACCATGTATAATTTGATAGGTCAGAGAATCGACAGGCTAACTAATGGCTGGCTGCATACCGGCGAACATAGCATAGAGTGGGATGCATCGAACTACTCCAGCGGTATTTATTTCTATAAATTGGAAATAGAAGATAAAATATTTACAAGACGAATGACGTTGGTTAAATAGTCGTTAGTCGTTCAACGGGATGATTTTTATGGGGGTTGCATGTTTGGTCCCGCCGAAGGCGGGAACAAGCATGATGATGGATACAGAACATGCTTAGCCCGGATAGGAAATAGGACGAACTGACTCATTTTTTAGCATAAAACTGACAGAATTATAACAAACAATACACTTGCTTATTAGATATATGCTGCATTAATTATTGCGATGCGGACGGTGAATTCGTTTGCCAGGGATAGTGAAATTCACAAGATATTGGCGCCGGAGTTAATAATTCTAAAAGCCATCGACTTTATAGAAATCGAATTCGTTAATCTTTGGAATCGTCTGCATCTATTGTCTTCAAGGAGATGCCTGAAAGGGTAAGAATAGCCAGGGAATATAGACATTAATCTTAGCTATAGAAGTGTTCTCGGGATATAAGCTCAATAAGACAACCGCGATTATCAGTAATCAAAATATCCCCAAATCCATAAACCAAATATTCAAACGAGAGGTTTAAAATGCGCACATTTCTCAAAGTTATGTTAACCTGTCTGTTAGTCGTAGGTTTGTCAATCGCCGCATCGGCGCTTACGATCTACGATGTTCAGTACACAGCTACCCAGGGAGAGGGATGCTATGATTCTCCCGAAGCCGGTAATGTGGTTGAACTTACCGGAATAGTAACCGCCGCCTACGCCTACGATCCCGATAGATTCTTCATTCAGGATATGGGCGAATGCAATTTATGGTCGGGCGTTTATTGCTATAGCGGCGATCAACCGGTTTCAATGGGCGACAGCGTTACAGTGGTCGGCGAAGTTCAAGAATACAACGGGCTTACCGAAATTTTCGAGCCTACGGTGACTATCCACAGCAGCGGCTACGGTTACAATGCCTGCTGCGTCGAAACCGGTATTTTCAGCGGCGGATGCGGATTCGAGCCGGAACAATATGAAGGTATGCTTGTCCGTCTGTGCAATGTAACCATAACTGATACCGCCGGTTATGGCGATTACTATGGTGACGACGGTTCCGGGCAGTGTCTTGTTATCGATGATGTCATCGACGACCTTTATCTGACCGTCGGCGAAACCTACGCAAGCATCACCGGGGTGGTTTATTACGCCTTTGATGAATACAGGATAGCCCCACGTTATTCCGATGATATCAAACTTGATCCTTTGGATGATCTGATTATCAATGAAATACATTACAATCCGCCGAGTTTTCAGGGGAGTGATTACACTTACGAATGGATAGAACTCTACAATCCTAATTGCAGCGCCGTTGACCTCGAGGGATACGAGTTCACGGACGGCGTCTTCTACACATTCCCCTCCGGCGCAGTTATCGAAGCTTGCGACTACATGTTGGTCAGTATTGAACCTGACTCAGCGATTAACTGGTATGGTCTGAATCCGGACAAGGTTTATGGTCCCTGGTCTAACAACCTGACCAATGCTGGCGAACCAGTAAGGTTGGCTGATGCTATGGGCAATGAAATCGACTATGTCCATTATAACAACGAAGCCACCGATCCCTGGCCTCGCGGCGATGACAACGGCGGCGGCTCATCGCTGGAGCTGATGAACTGGACCTGGTATACCAATGACTATGGTCCTTACTGGGCGGCTTCGGTTCCTAATACCGATGTGGGAACTCCGCTGGCTGCAAATTCTACATTCAACTGGGACGAACCCGGCGATGATGATCCTCCGTGCGTGGAAGCGTCATACTGCCTTAATCCGGGATTGGTTCGTGTTTTATTCAGCGAGGCGATGGATGAAACCAGCGTCGAGATCCCCGGTAACTACTCGTTCACCGGTGGAATTGGCGTATATGATGCACAGCAGAGTTTGGATGATCCCGCAATTGTGGATGTAACCTGCGAGCCTACCGATGATTTTGTGGTTTATACTCTGACTGTCGCCAATGTGATGGATACTGCTGGTAACGTAATATCCGATACCTGCAATACCGCTGAATTTCGCGGCGGCTATACTCCCATCTGGAGGGTTCAGGAACCGGTAAGTTTCGCCGGTCCCTTCGGTTCCAAAATCGAAGGCGAATGGGTGACCATTCACGGAGTAGTCACCTGTGAACCCGAGAGTTTGACCACCTCCAAAGGCTACTATTACGTTGAGGATACAAGCTTTACTTTTGCGTATGGCGTAAAGGCGTATAAGGGAACCGAATCGGTCGTTCATAAGGGAGAATATGTAACCGTTGCCGGCCAGGTGCTCGAGTATAATGGTGAAACCGAAGTTCAAGTTGAATATGAAGCAGTAGAAGGTGATGGCCTCTGGCAGATCGATCCGTCGGCTGTCTATCCTGCAATCGAAATCGATGCTTCCAACTGCACCTATAATGACTCACTTTCTTCCGAGCCGTATGAATGTCTTTATGTGCGTATCTACAACATGGAGCTGGTCAGCAAAAGCTTCGGAAGCTTCGGTAACAACTTCCTGTTTACGTCGCCTGCGGGGGATTCGGTTGAAATGCAGCTTTATCCTCATGCCGACGATTCGGTATATTATGATATCGGCGATGTTTGTACTGTCACCGGTTACTTGAAATATTACTATGATCACTACATACTGTGTTATGATGGTAATCTTGCCAGCATCACCAAGCAGGTAACCGATTATTCTATCGCCATGGAGCCGATCAATCCGCCGATCGAAATCACTCCTCCGGGGACAATTAACTACAACGGACATCTGGTAAACTCATTAGGCTCCAATCAGTCAGTGGATGTATGGTTGACAGTGGTCGAGGGAGGCAACAGTTATCCGGTAAGCGGCGGAGTGAATAATTTACCGCTGCCGCCATACGCACATTTCAGCATTTTCGATGTACCTCTTAGTGTTCCTGGCTTTGCACCGGCAGGCGATTATACATTAATTGCTTTTGTCGGCGATAAGCCCAATGTTAAGGTCGATAGTTCTTACTTCGGATTCACAGTACTCGGGATGGGAAGAGGCGAAGGCGGCGAATGGGCAAGTAACTGGTTAGAAGGCGAGGTTGGCGAGAACCTTCCGACCGATTTTGCGCTTTCCCAGAATTATCCCAATCCATTCAATCCGACTACCACATTCGAGTACGAGTTGCCAGCCGATTCCGATGTTAAATTCGAAATCTACAATATCGCCGGACAGCGAGTGGCAACTTTGATCGACGGTGAAGTTCACGCGGGATATCATACGATAACCTGGGATGGATCCCATTATTCCAGCGGAATTTACTTCTACAAATTAACCGCCGGAGACAAAGTGTTCACCAAACGGATGACATTACTGAAGTAACAATCTTCTCAGGGGCGAGTCTTACACTCGCCCCTTGGCTTAAACATGAAGTCTGACGCACCGCTAAAATGTGCGCTCAGATGCCCTCAACCAACCTTATGGGAATCGGAATCAGATGAGATTAATCAACGGCGCCTATCTGTATCCCGACCTGCTGTTTTTAAGCCCCGTACTTGTCTAACCGCAGAGCATTCGCAAGCGCCAGTCCCATCAATTGCACCCCCGGGCGGATACCGAGAATACCTCTTGAACAGGCTATCTCATTGAATTCGGTAACATCATCCTTAATAGCATACTTGGATTTGAGCAGAGTCGGAACCGGATGCCAGCTATGTGATTTCATGGCGCATGGAGTGGAATGATCCCCGGTTACGATAAGAACCTCCGGATTGAGTTTTAACAGACGCGGAATATGTTTATCGATCTCTTCGAGAACCTTTGCCTTTCCCTGGAAATTTCCGTCTTCTCCATTGCTATCGGTCCTCTTTACATGGACGAAATAATAATTGAATTCATCTCCATATATATC
>WJIR01000260.1 GCA_014730175.1 Candidatus Zixiibacteriota bacterium | reverse complement strand
TTTTTGCGCTGGAGGAACCCTCGGATTAGAGGCTATTTCCCGGGGAGCTTCGAGCTGTTACCTCGTCGAAAACGGCGGTAAGGCACTGAGCGTGCTGAAGAGAAACATCGACAAGTTGGATGTTTCCGAGCGGTGTTATACCATTTCGATGAATGCGCTTTCAAGTATCAGTGTTTTGGAGGATAAAGGAGTTAGGTTTGACCTGTTATTCGCTGATCCGCCATACAAAAAACCGTTAGCTTTACCGTTGCTAACCAAACTTAGCAAATCTTCCATCTTAAATGAGGACGCTATCCTGATTCTGGAAGTATCCTCAAGGGATGAGCTTGTACTCCCTGATTCGATTAGTATTCTAAAAACATGGAAATCAGGGGACACCGCATTGTATTTTATTTCTTTTGACAATCATTGATATCATTGATATCTTGGAGAAGGTATTATGAAAGATTTGTCGAAAAGAATAGCTCTTTATCCCGGTACCTTTGATCCCATAACCAACGGTCACCTCGATATAGCAGAGAGGGCGATACAGATATTCGATCACCTTATCATTGCGGTAGCGGTAAATCCCGCAAAACAAACTCTATTTAGTGAACAGGAGAGGATTAAACTAATCGAGAAAGCGGTTGAAGGTTTAGGTTCCTTTGAAGTGACCAGTTTCTCCGGTTTGACCGCCTCCTTCGCCGAACTCAAGGGTGTGCGTGCAATAATCCGCGGACTAAGGATGATATCGGATTTCGAATATGAATTTCAAATGGCATTGATGAATAGAAAACTAAAGCCTGACGCGGACACGGTTTTCCTGATGCCGTCTGAAAAATATACCTATCTATCATCGTCCACAATTAAGGATATCGCCAGACATCAGGGACAAATTGACTGCTTCGTGCCAAAGGCAGTAGCCGAGGCGTTAAGAGAGAAATTCGGGGGTAAGAAATAGAAATGACGATGCTGCACAAATCGGAAGTGATGCAGGTGCTTGACGGTATGATGGGAGGATTTTCCGTAACCGAAGGCGAACTGTTATTGCTGGAGGAAAGCCTCAACCTAACCCGTTTTGCCGAGTCGGCAATTCAGCAGAATATTTCGCGGTACGACAGAAATATGATGGTGAGAGCGGTAAACGGCAAAAGGGTGGGCGTAGCTACCACAAATCAACTCGACACCGAAGGTATATTGAACGCCATAAAGGCGGCAGAGGAGATCGCCGCTATACAGAAGCCTGACCCGAATTTCCCCGGTTTAGCTAAATTCGAAACGGTGGAAGGCGATAAGGATGCTTATCACGGGAGCACTGCTGATACCAGCCCCGGCAAGAGGGCTGATGTGGTGGAGGACTGCGCTAAGGTAGCATCCGAGAGCAAATTACAGACCGCAGGCGCTTATCAAACGAATATCGAAACCACAGCGGTAGGGAATAACCTCGGAACGCGACAGTATTTTACCGAGACGATCGCCTGGCTGACGTTAACGGTGTCGGGAGAGGATAATATCTCCGGATGGGCGCAAAGCTACAGCCGGAATGCTAAGGATATCGATGCAAAAAAAGTTGCTGAAAAGGCAGTGAATAAAGCGATACTCTCTGCGGATAAGGCTGAGTTGCCTCCCGGGGAATACACGGTTATACTTGAACCTGCTGCCGTGGCTGATTTGGTTTTATTCCTCGCTTTTCTGGGGTTCGGCGCCAAGACATTGGTATCAAGACGTTCCTTTATGGCTAACAAAATCGGCGAGAAAATCGTTGGCGATAATATCACTATAACCGAGGATCCATTCCACCCCCGAATAAACTACATGCCGTTCGATTATGAAGGAGTTCCCAGGAAGAAAGTTCCTTTGATTGAAAACGGGGTTGCCAGGGGGGTGGTTTACAACCGCTATTACGCTAATCAACTGGACGCAGAGTCCACCGGTCACGCCCTACCCCCTAACAATACCTACGGACCGTATCCGAAATCGATGGTGATGGGAGCTGGCAATTCCTCTGTCGAGGAGATGATTAGCTCCACCAAAAGAGGGATATTGATAACTCATTGGTGGTATATCAATTTCCTTAATCCCATGAAAACCGAAGTGACTGGCACCTGTCAGGATGGTACTCTGTTAATTGAAAACGGCAAGATCGTTTCGGGTGTAAACGATAAGCGTATGGGGCAGTCGATACTGGAAGCGTTGTCCAATGTTGAGATGATCTCCGCGGAACGTGAGTTATGTCCGAAATACGGCGCTCTGATGCTGGTGCCGTCTTTGAAGGTAAACAATTTTAAATTTATCGGGTAATGAAGAGGGTTTTCCTATTTGTCGCGATGTTCCTTATTGGTGCCTCCGTCGTCAAATCATCTCCTTATCAGGCGCAACTCAGTTTCGGCTACCGTCCGCAAATTACCACCTCATTTATTGATTTTCCCTTCCTATCCAGTTGGGATGGATTCGTTGATGTGCCCGTACTCGGTCTTCGTTTCTCTAAATCGATCTATGATGAGTGGTATCTGACCGGCAACTATCGTTATTTTTTTAAGACTTCCGGACTGGATGCGGGTAATGATGTCTCGCTTAATTATCATTTGATTACAGTGGGTCCTTATTATCGTTCCCCAACCACCGATGGCGAAAGCTTTTTTATAAACCTGTACGGTGGTTTTGGTTTCAGTTATACCGAGTTCAGCATCGATATCGGTAACGCGGTCGATAGTTTCACGCGCTATGAGCCGGCACTGGTCGGCATCATTGGTTTCGAGAAGATGATAATAAAGAACTTTTCCGTAACTGCGGAAGTAACATACAACGCACTCTACTCGGTCGTAAAAGGAGAACTGGGACAATCGGCGACTCCTTTTGAGACTACGGTCAATGTAAATGGACTGGATATTTCTTTCGGTGTAGCTTATCAATTTGAAATGTAGGAGACAATGATGATAAATCGCAGAGAATTCATTTATACCAGCTCTGTTCTAAGCCTGGGATTCCTATTTGTGAATCCCTTATCGGCAATTTCCGACAACCGCAATATTCCGAACGGTTCTTCAGGTGTTAAGCGATATCTCTATGGTAACCCCAGGAGAGGATGTTCAACTCCCGGATATGCACCAGATGACATCTGCGGAGTGGGTTGCGCTGATGAATCATGCGAGGAACATGCTTATTTAATTCCTCCATATCATGGCATACACTGTTAGCGAATTTTTCAGGAAGTCGATACGTCTACTTGAAGATCACGGTGTGTTCGAACCGACAACCTCCGCAGAAAGAATCTTTTCTCACCACACAGGCTTAAGCCGCACGGAACTTTACGCAGCCGCCGAAACCATCATCTACAGCCCCCTCATTCACAACATCAAAGCGGCTCTGGAACGCAGGATTAACGGCGAACCGGTAGCTTATATCATAGGTGAGTGCGAATTTTATAACATAAAGCTCAAGATTGATAAGCGCGTAATGATTCCCCGACCGGAGACGGAAATTCTGGTGGATGAATGCATAAAACTCCTGAGGGTAAAGGAGGGCAATTTACATATAGCAGATATCGGCGCCGGCTCCGGAAACATCGCCATAAGTCTGGCGGTTAACCTGCCGGATGCTGATTTAATCGCTATTGATACCGAGCATTCAGCGCTTGAGCTGGCAAAAGAGAATGCCAGATTGAATAATGTGGCGGATAGAATTGACTTTACCAGAGGAGACTTGCTTAAACCACTGGAATACTTCCGGCATAAGTTCGATGCCATCGTTTCAAACCCGCCATATATAAGTTGGGATGATCGGGATTCCCTACCGGTTGAAGTGCGCAAGTATGAACCTGAGAAAGCTCTTTTCTGCAGAGAAGATGGATTGTATATTATCAGGAATTTGGCAGAGCAAGCAGTGGAGTATCTGAATGCGGGAGGTTTCTTAGCGTTGGAAATCGGGCATAATCAGGGTGATGAAGCAAAAAATATAATGCGAAATCATTTCAATAGTGTTAAGCTAATTAAAGACTATTCCGGTAATGATAGAATCGTAATAGGTATAACATGAACCGATGAAAGAGCTGATTGAAAAATACCAACCTATAACTTCATTCTACCCGGCGCTTAAGGCTCAACAGTGGCATTATCGAATGCACCCGTATTTCACCAAACAGCCCGGAAACGTAGTCGGCGAGTATATCGAGCAT
>WJIR01000022.1 GCA_014730175.1 Candidatus Zixiibacteriota bacterium | reverse complement strand
TCCCTGATGCAATTCAGTAGTCTGCAAGTGGATTCTACTTCCTGCAAACATAAACCAGGCGGAATGAGTTGCCGGTCATCTCGCCGCGATCTTTGAAACCACGGAAAATTTTCACATCGGAAAATCCGGTTTGGCTGATATAATAGTCGAGTTCCCTCTTGGTAAATATCCCCAATTCCGTTGCCGATGCGTATGATTTTACAGTCCTTCCATCATCGTAAAACGTCATCTCATCATGCGTCATACAGCAGTCAATGCTATCCACGCTATGTTTAATGTGCCGCATGACATTGGTTTTATCTACCGTATAATGTTCGTTGACCTCACCTTTGAATCTCTCCATGAGTTGAATGATATTAGCGACATCAAAAATCGCTAAGCCATCTTTCCTGAGCGCCTTCTTAAACGAACCGAGGGTTTTAAGGGCATCTACGGTGCTATGCATATGATTAAAGGCTGAAAATATGAAAATAACAGCATCAAACTTTTCGTCGTAGGGCAAGTCTCTCACGTCCTGGACGGATGTATCCACTTTAAGATTACTCTGCGTAAAATTCCGTTTGGCGATATCGAGCATATCCGGCGAATAATCGGTGGCGGTGACATTATATCCTTTCTGCAGCAACGGAATAGCTTGTGCTCCGGTTCCGCATCCGCAGTCAAGGATATCCTTCACTTCGATATCAGTGTGCTCTTTCAAAGCCCATTCGATAAAATCGACCGCTGCCTGCCGGAATTCCGGATTTTTATAAATCACTTCGTAATGGGGAGCGATTTTTATGTAAAATTCGTTTTGCATAATTCCCTTTCATTATAGCATTATGCGAAAAATTCCATCAAGCAGATGATCTGCCCGATATGGATGAATCAGCGATTTAATATATGTATAAACTTATGAAATCGTCAATAACAAATTGGCTACGTTGAAGAAAATAGAATACTGATTCCCCATTATCACTTGACAAACACCCCAAATAGTGGTACTATAGTTATAGTAAAATCATAAGGATTGTCGATATTAATATATAGTAAATATAAACCTCAAAACTGATGAAAGGAGATGATTGCTTAATGACCTCAGTGAGGGTCAGAGACGAAGAGAGTTTCGAAAGGGCGTTGCGCAGATTCACAAAAGCTTGTGAAAAAGCCGGTTTGATGACTGATATCAAGAAACATCAGTACTTCGAGAAACCGTCTGAAAAGAAAAAGCGCAAAATGAACGCCGCCAAGCGCAAAGCTCGTAAAACCATGTACGAAAACCAATAAATGGAATTGGCTGAAAAAATAATTTCGGACTTGAAGAATGCGATGAAAAATCGCGACAAAGTCGCCACCGAAGCGCTTCGTATGATAAAGTCCGAAATCGGTTATAAGAAGCTTGAAAAGGGCAGTGAGTTGGATGAGAAGGAACTTACTGCTCTTTTGGCGTCTTTGGAGAAAAAGTGGGCTGATGCGATAGCACAGTTCGAAAAGGGCGGCAGGCAGGATTTGGTAGAGCAGGAGAACGCCAAGCTCGAGGTGCTGAGACGCTACCTTCCGAAGAAATTAAGCGATGAACAACTCACAAAAATTGTCGATGAAACTCTTCGGGAGATCGGCGCTGAAAACAAGGCGAATTTCGGCGATGCCATGAAGGCGGTCATGGAGAAAGTTCGTGGGCAGGCTGATGGCAAGAAAGTTAAGGAGATTGTTTCCGCCAGGCTGTCCTCCTGATTAAGGCTTAAGGAGGGGAAAAATGAATTGGGTAGATTTATTCGTGATTATAGTCGTTTTGGCGGCTATTGCCAACGGTGTAAGGCGGGGGCTTTTTCGTGAGATCGTAACTCTTATCGCAATCGTCGTAGGATTGATTGTAGCGGTGAGATATTCCGATTGGCTTGCCGGTATAATCTCCTCTTCGATGAGGATCGATTCCAAACATTATCTTTTCGCTGTCAGTTTTGTTGGCATGTTTATAATAGCGCTGGTTGCCGCCAAGCTTATCGGAATTGCGCTGTATAAGATGGCAAGTCCGGCATCTCTTAAAAATGCCGACAAGTTCGGCGGCGCTGTGGTGGGAGCGCTAAAGGGGATTGCCATCCTGGGATTCATGTTCACGCTTCTGCTTTTTATTCCGGTTTTCTCCAACCTCAATGCAAATGTAGAGGATTCGGCGTTAGCGCCTCCCATAAGAAAAGTGGTGCCGAAACTGTATGACTACACTTCCATTTTCCATCCCGATAATCCTACATTTCTGGCGAAGGTAAAGAAAGTGATGCAACCGATACCCGATCCGGATATGGAACTTGCCAAAAAGGAAGGCGAGAGGGTAAAAACAACAGGCGAAAAGATATTATCCGATGTGGAACGGGTGCTGGGAGATCAGCAACTGCGGGATTCGATAGAGAAGCGTTAATAAGCGCTACAGGCTGTTGACAAAACCAGTGTATCGAGAGGTTCAAACGAGACCCCACGTTTCAACGTGGGGAGGATCACTAATCTTAATAACGACGGGTTTTAACCCGTCTTGCATTATCCTACTTTGATCATCAATCTGGTAAAGCGTTACTTATCATTCTTCAATAGCTCCATTCCGGTCTATCCAGAATCGCAAATAACGAATTGCGGAAGTTGATATATTTATACAACTGAGGTAAGATATATGGAGCGTTCTGACTTTGTTCCAAGCTGAATATAGAATCATCCTAAGAAGGGTTTGACAATTCGGATTTATTTTATTATCATATCCATTCACCAAAAGGGGATTTTCAAACTGGCATAAAAGATTTAGACTCTACGGAGGTGCGTTCGTGCATTTCAAACCTCACGACGACAGTATAGTGACCATGATTCGAGATTGGTTTAATCTCTTTATAAGATATAAATTCCGGGCATTTCTGCATAGCAGTAACTATAATATCGTATTGAAGGCGCCATACAAAGAACTGGAGCTCAAAGACCGGTGGCGAAGAAAACATCAGTACAGGATGGAAATCCTGGACGAGAATACCATCGGTAAACTAAATAAATTGGTTTACCCGTGGCGAAGAAAGGAATTCAAAGAGTATCTGAGCAATGATTCCGTTTGCTTCGTCGGTATTTATCGAAACAGGATTGTATCTTACGGTTGGACTTCGGTTGGACGAGTTGATCCTCACGTTCAGGATTTATATGGTATGGTTATTCCCATGGGCGAGAAGGATGTCTGGAACGTTGATATAGTTGTTGATCCCGAATATCGCGGGAGAGGAGCGGAGTTTTACGGAATGGCGTATGGTAGCGAATATTGGATTTCACAAGGTATGGAAAACGTCTGGAGCGCAGTGAATATCAGGGATAGAGGAAGCATGAAAATACATTATCGTTTAGGATACAGACCGGTATATATGCATATAATGAAAAAATATCTGGGTATCATGAAGACTAAACTAATCCCCGTGAACGAAGAAACGCTTCCTGAGCTTAAAGAAATAACCAAAGGGAAAAATATCGATTTTATTTGGAAGAATGGAGAACAAGGTTGATCTTCGCTCCGCAATTACCGCATTCAGCCCCTTTCAGGCGTTTTACCTCAGTCTGATAACCGTTTCTTGAAATCAGTGTCTCTCCACACTTCGGACACAAGGTATCGGTTGTTCCCTCGATATGCGTGTTTCCCACATAGACATAATCCAACTTCCTTATTGCGATTCGGTATGCCATATCAAGAGATTCGATAGGCGTAATCGGTCTGTCCATTTTATACGACGGGAAATATCGGGAAATATGAAGCGGAATTTCGGGAGATACCGAAGCGATCCAGTCAACAAGTCGAGTCACATGTTCGCGCGAATCATTAAGATCGGAGATTAGAAGACTTGTTACTTCAAGATGTACATCGGATTCAAAAGCCCGTGTGATTGTCTCCTGTACTTCTTTAAGATGTCCTTTGCATATCCTGCGATAGAAATCATCATCCATTGATTTTAGGTCCACGTTCATAGCATCTATCAGCGGCAGCAACTCCTCCAAAGGCTCTCTGTTAATATAACCATTGGTGACCATCACGTTCTTCCCCCCGGCTTGATGCACCAGTGGCATAGTGTCGCAAAGATATTCGAACCACATGAACGGTTCGGTATAGGTGTACGCAATACCGATGGAATCGTTTTGAGTTGATAATTCCGCCATCCTCTCGGGTGATACATATCCGGTGGGGGATTTTTCTTGAGATATATTCCAATTCTGGCAGTTTTTACATCTCAAGTTACATCCATTCGGTCCCGTTGACAATATCAAGCTGCGTGGGTGAAAATGGTAAAGGGGCTTCTTCTCGATAGGATCGATTGATAACGAAACGGCTTCACCGTAGTTCGTCACTACCATTTCGCCATCTTTGTTATACCTGCCCATGCAGACTCCCTCCTTACCTTCGCCGAGTAAGCAGCCTACCGGACAGAGCAGACATTTTATTTTGTTATCCTGTTTAATTTCGTAATATTTGGCTTTAGTTTCCATTATAGCCTTTCAAGCATTAATACTGATTAAACATAATGCCGATATATATATTTGTCAATCTTGACAGGAGAAGTTTCTCGTCACGAGATAATATTTTTATTGACGTTGAAACCTCCTTTAGTATTAATTACTGATTTAGAGTTTCTTAAATATTGTTCAACGTATAGGTTTTTTCAGGATTAACAGGCTAACATGTATTTCAAACCTAATGGATTGAGCATTAAACAGTGGTTTAAAGACGCCTTCAATTATTATCTCCGCTATCGTCTCAGGAGTTTCCTGATATTCGATTCCTACAGTATCGTGTTCAAAGTTCGCATGGACGAAATGGATACTCTTGATCGCTGGAATGTAGACAAAAACCTTAGCCTCGATAAGGTTGATCCTGAAAATCCGGATGAGCTGATGCGATTGGTGTATCCATGGAGGAGACGTCAATTCAAGAAACTCTTTGCTAATGGTTCCATATGTCTGGTAGGGAGATTAAATGGGAAAATAATTTCGTACGGCTGGAATTCAATAGGGCGGATTGACCCTCTTGTGCAGAAGGATTTCGGTTATTACGATATCCCATTGGGCATAAATGATTCGTGGGGGATCGATATCGTGGTTCATCATGCTCACCGCGGAAAAGGTTATGAATTCGCTGCTTTTAAGCATGGTCAAAAATACTGGATGGAAAGGGGTATTGAACACTTCTGGGGCGCTGTATATACCGGAGATCGGGGAAGCCTTAAAATGCATCACCGGATCGGTTACAAACCTGTTTATATAAATTATCATAAAAGAAGATTCGGCTTCAAGAAGACGCAGCTTTGGGAGATTAATGAGGATTCGATTGAAATCGTAAACAAAGCAACCAGAGGCAAAAATATCAGTTTTCTATGGAAGGATTTCAGGGATAACAAAGGAGCGCAGCCACCCCCCAGAAGCAACTCTTCGTAGTAATCACTAATATTTGTACTTTTTAATCACTAATGCGGTGTTCAATCCACCGAAACCGAGCGAGTTCGACACCGCGATATTAGCTTCCTTTTCGGTAACCTTATTGAACGAATAATCCAGGTCGCAATCCGGATCCGGGTTCTCGAAATTGATCGTTGGATGGATTTTCCCGTCGTGGATGGTCTTAATAGTCGCAATAGACTCAACCGCTGCGGCGGCGCCCAGCAGATGGCCTATGGCTGATTTGGTGGAATTGACAGTCAGTTTGTAAGCATGTTCACCGAACACATTTTTTATCGCCTTGGTTTCCGCGACATCCCCCTGAGGCGTGGATGTACCATGAGTATTGATGTAATCAATTTGTGCCGGGTCGGTTCCCGCGTCTCTTAGAGCCTCCTCGATTGCTACGGCGGCAAGTTCCCCATCGGGTTCGGGCACTGTCCAGCTATAAGCATCGCATGACATGCCATAGCCTGCCACTTCAGCGAGTATCTCGGCATCTCGTTTTATAGCATGCTCAAGTTCCTCAAAGATAAGAACCCCAGCTCCCTCAGCAATCACAAAACCATCGCGTTCGGCATCGAACGGACGCGAGGCTTTTTCCGGTGTATCGTTCCTGCGGGACATTGCTTTCATACGGTGAAATCCTGCCATAGCGAAGGGTACTATCGGCGCATCGGTTCCGCCGGTCACAATAATGTCAGCCTCCCCACGTTGAATCGCCCGATACGAATCCCCCATGGCGTGTGCGCTGGAGGCGCATGCCGACGCGGTCGCGTAACCCAATCCCTGAAGTTTGTATTTCAGTGCGATCAAGCAGGAATACATATTGCTGAACATCAACTGGGTTAAGAATGGCGAGGTTGCTTTTATCCCATTGCGTGTAGAGAGGTCATATTGCCCTATTAACTCACTAATTCCCCCACAGCATGTTCCAATAATTGTACCCGCTCTATGTGAATTGAAATTAAAGGATAGAAGTCCGCTTGCTTCCATGGCTTGCTGAGCCGCTGCCAGTAGATACTGGTGCGATAGTCCTATTCGACGTATTTCCTTATCGGTAAAATACTCCGATGGTGTAAAGCCTTCGACCTCCGCCGCTATCCTGATCGGGAGCTCGGAAGTATCAAACCGAGATATAGGACGAACTCCGGACTTACCCGCAAGGAGGTTATCCCAGAATTCGGAAACCTTCAAACCAAGCGGGGCGATAATGCCCATTCCGGTTATTACAACTCTACGACTACTCATATATTACAACCTATAATTAAGCGTTTAAATCCCTTCTATGAATTTAAATAGTGATACTTGGTTACTGGAATCAGCCCCTAAATTTCTTTAAAACCAAAGCTGTGTTATGACCACCGAAACCAAAGGAGTTTGATATCGCTATATCAACGTTCCTTTCGGTTATCTTATTCGCTGAATAATCCAGATCACAATCGGGATCGGGATATTCGTAATTGATAGTGGGATGTATTTTCCCGCTGTTGATGGTCAAAATCGTTATCAGAGCTTCAATTCCTCCAGCTCCTCCTATCAAATGTCCAATCATGGACTTTGATGAATTTATAGTTATTCTGTACGCATCCTCACCAAGGATGCTTTTTATGGCTGATGTTTCAGCTTTATCACCTGCGACGGTGGAGGTGCCATGAGTATTGATATAATCCACATCCGCAGGTTTGACATTCGCTGATTCAAGGGCGCATTTCATTGCCAACGCAGCGCCCTTACCTTCCGGATCAGGAGCCACTATATGATATGCATCGGCCGACATTCCATATCCTATTAGTTCAGCAAGGATTTTTGCCCCACGTTTTTTAGCATGCTCAAGCGATTCCATCACCATTATACCTGCGCCTTCGGCTAATACGAATCCATCTCGCTTGGCATCAAATGGCCTGGAAACTTTTTCCGGTTCCTCATAACTGGTTGATATAACTTTCATAGCGCAGAAGCCGCCAAATGCCAGAGGGACTATAGGCGCATCGGTACCGCCGGCGATGACTACGTTCGCTTCATTGTCGCGGATCGCCTTATGTGCGTCGATTATCGCATGTGCGCCGGATGCGCATGCTGACACCGTAGTATAATTAACGCCCAGGAACCCATACTCCATCGAAATCAGCGCCGGCGCCATATCTGAGAATATCATAGCTATGTTCGATGGTGATATACGGCGAGGACCCTTTGTTTTCATTGTATCATAATTTTCCGTGAGGGTGCTTACTCCCCCGCAGTGATGCCCAATAATTACACCGGCTCGTTCAGGATTGCAGTCCTCGCCTTTTAAGCCGGCGTCATTCATAGCTTCTCTGGCAGCTATAAGCGCATACTGATGAGAAAGATCCATCCTCCGCGCTTCTTTTCTATCGAAATAGTCTGTCGGATCGTAATCTTTAATCTCAGCTACCACTTTTGCCGGAAAATCGGAGGGATCAAATCTGGTCACGATTCCGGTCGCTGAACGTCCTTGAAGTAATCCGTCCCACAGGTTTTTTACATCATGTCCTAAAGGTGAAATCGCCCCAAGACCGGTAATTACAACTCGTCTTTCGCTCGGTCCATTAGAAAACATCAAGTCACAATCCTATTATAAGTCAATCTGATACATGCACAAGAAAATAGGAATCAAACTGTAATTATCACTTAAAAATAATAAAGAAAAATTAAACCTGCAAGTAGTTTAATCGGTTCCGATTATTTTTATTTATAAAGCATTTCAAGGATTCCAAGATTGATTTCTATCGAATATTTGGCTTGATTTGTAAAGGAACCATCGAAGTTTTTAGACATTTAATCTATTGACATAATAGAGTTCATTAAGTATAATCATGGCTTTGAAATCGCTGGCTTATAACTCCGCTTATGGGAGAGGATAAAGAAACTGCAAGCACGAAATAGCAAGATAATTCTGATCGGTTTAGACGGCGCAACCTTTGACCTGCTGAAGCCACTGATCAACGAGAATAAACTGCCGAACTTAAAGAAGCTGATTTTGGCCGGTGCGGCCGGGAAGCTGCAATCGACTATACCTTGTACCACTCCGGTAGCCTGGTCAACTGTTTATACGGGCAAAAACCCCGGCGGACATGGAATATTCGATTTCAGGGAAAGTTATCATCGGGATCAACAAAGAACGCTTATATCTCAGGACTCCATAAATGGCGCTAAGATATGGCAGATTCTTAATAATCATAATAAGATGACAATTTTGCTAAATCTACCAATGACCTATCCGCCGGAACCGGTCGATGGTTTAATGATATCCGGTATGATGACGCCTTCGAAAGATAGCGCCTTCACATATCCACCTGAGTTTAAAGATGAACTGCTGTCAGTCATTCCCGATTATAGCATTAACATTGATATTCCCAAGTATGATACTACTTACAAAGAGGATTGTCTCAAGTTCCTCGGCGAACTCCAAAAGAGCTTCGAGAAGCGTAAAGAGCTTTTGAGATATTTGATAACAAACAAAGAATGGGATTTCTTATTTGCCGTTTTCATCCTCCCGGATCGTATTCAGCATCTGTTCTGGAAGTATCTTGATCCCGCTGATGACTCATTCAGAAAAACACGCGACGGAGGGATTATCTACGATAGAATTATCGAATTGTATCAACTTCAAGATGAAATGCTGGGTGAGATTAATGCCTTGCTTGGCAAAGATGACTACCTGTTTATAATTTCCGATCACGGATTCGGAGGAACGAAAGCATATATCAATGTCAATAAACTCCTGGAAGATTGGGGATATTTAAGGCTGAAGAAACGAGCCAATTTTAACAGAGCGTTTTTCAAGCTCTGGGATTTTGGGGATAGTCGCATCGGTAAAATAATAGTTCCGAAGTTCGTTCAGCGTTTTATTCGCAGAGCGATCAGAAAGACGCGTGGTTCATTTAAGACTGACGTGGAAAAGCATATCGAATTTACTCACACCAAGGCGTTTTTTGCTTCCATACCGAGTCAGGGGATCTATGTAACTGCAAACGGAGCGGAATATGATTCGGTCCGCAGTGACATTAAGCATAAGCTTCTTGAGTTAAGAGATGAAAAGACCGGTAAGAAAATCGTTGACCGGGTTTACTTCCGTGAGGAACTCTATAGCGGACCTTTCGTTAAGGATGCTCCCGATATCATCTTTGTTGCGAATAATTACGCTTACCTCGGCAGGCAGCATATCGGTTCCGATCAGGCTATTACTCATTGTGCGGACAAACCGATCGGTTTCCATCGCCCTAACGGTATTTTTGTCTCCAGGGGTCCCGATATTCGGGTTAATACCTGCTTTGATGGTCTATCCCTTCAAGATATAGCCCCCACCATTCTTTACTCCATAGATTTGCCCATCCCTCAAGATATGGATGGGAAAGTATTCACGCAAATATTCGTCTCGGAGAGAACCGCGGAATCTCCGGTGCTTACGGAGTCGAATACCGACAGTTCCGTTCACACCGCGAAAGTATATTCCTCGGAGGACTCCCGGGAAATCAAACGTCGATTGAAAAGTTTAGGTTACATCGAATAGAATTGCATTTTTAAGGATAATCGGATTATGAAAAAAACGGCTGTAAATGTTGTTAAGTTTGTAGTTACTTTCGGAATTCTCTATCTGATGTTCAAGAAATTCCAGATAGGTTTTGACGATATCTCCACTGCCATTTCAACCAGCAAAGCGGAATGGTTTGTGGTATCTATCCTGACCCAGGTGGCGGCTATAACTTTCTCTATTTTCCGCTGGCGGGTCTTACTTGTAGCGCAGGGTTTGAATGTCCCCATTTCTCATGTGATAAAAACCTATCTTGTAGGAAGGTTTCTGGGAACATTCACTCCCACCGGCTTGGGTTTGGAAGCGTATAAAGCCTACGACATAGCGCGTTATACTCAACGAGGAGCGCCGTCGGTTACGGTGGTGTTTGTGGAGAAATTCCTTACACTACTGGCATTAAGCATACTGATGCTGATAACCTTACCGATGGTGCAGCTTAATACCGCCTTCATCGGAGCCTTTTTTATCTTCTTCCTGGTGGTATTGTTGATACTGTTAATTCTGATCTTTAAAGCATCGATTTTGCTAAATATCGTAAGGATACTTCCGTTCACAGATAAAACCGAGGGCCCTGCGAATAAAGCGGTGGAATCATTTCAGACTTTCAAAAACCGCAAGGGCGCGATGGGGGCGGCAATCATTTTCGGAGTATTGGTTTACATATCCCTGTTTTCAACGTTTTTCACCAATGGTATGGCGTTGCGAATAGGCGGAGCGCAGCCGGGCGAGCTTTACTCCATCACTTCATCCGAGAAAACTAAAGAAACGCTGGCGAATATGAATATACAGTGGATCAAGCAGAATGACGCTGAAAACGAAAGACTCGAGGTTTTCCTAACCGATTCGGAGAGTGAAGCTTTGATTGCGAGAGATATCGATATGACACTTGTTTCCGACGATAAGTACACTCGAAAGGGATTGGGATTGGGTGATGTATTAACAGTTGGTCCGTTAACTCAGATCGCTACCATGATTCCCCTTTCGATTGCCGGCATAGGACTTCGGGAAGGTGCGTTCATTGGATTGCTGAGATCAAAAGGAGTCTGGGTCGCACAACGAGCGGTATTAGCCGCTACTATGTGGTATTTCGTATCTATATCGGTTAATATATTCGGAGCGATTATCTTCCTGACACGTCGCACCGACTACCATACCAAGATATCAAAAGAGGAATTTCAGAGAGTCACCAAATCATAAGGCTTTTGATGAAGATTACTAAAAGGAGATAACATAAAATGTATGATATGAAAAAGCGGTTTTCATTTACCGATCACCTTTCGACTGGCGCCGCCGCAGGGATTATCGCCGGAATGCTGGTTGCGGTATGGGAATCATTGACAGTGATCTTTTCTTCCGGTGATATCGTTGAGATCTGGTTGATTCCTTACGGTGTAATTCTTTATGCGCTTATCACCGGTGTAGTTGGTTTTTGTGTCGGAATAGGCGGATTTGTTGTCGATAAATTGCTGAGGATAAATCCAAAACGAAGCACCGGATTTATAATCTACTTTGCATTTATGTTCATGCTGCCAAGTCTGGTAGTAGCGAGATACAGGTATTTCCAGATAATTCTCAATGATGCCCGTCCGCTTGGGATATTGGATTACTTAATAATCCTGATAGTATTCTCCTTATTCACGATTATAGTGCTGCTTATCTGGAAGTTACTCTCCGGAGTCGGCGTTGTCCGAATGATGGCGGGATTCTGGGGCGCCATTGTATGGTTTGCGGGTGTGGCGATTATCGCGCTGGTTGTTGCGGGTATCTATGGAACCAGGACAGTGACACCGCCCGACAAGCAGGCATTAGCGGAGAATCTTGGAGGTAACAATGTCATCATGATAATAGTTGACACTCTGCGGAATGACAGGCTGTCGGTCAATGGCTATGATAAGATAGAAACGCCTTATTTCGATTCTTTCGCCGCCGATGGGATCAATTATATCAACTGCATTGCCCAGTCCAGTTGGACCAAACCGCAGATCGCTACGATACTTAACGGTATGTATCCATCGTCGCACAGGGCACAGAGCAAAGCCGATGTCATGCCGGATGGAGTTGTTACTATCGCTGAAGTTTACCAGGATAAAGGATACTATACGGTCGGATTTGCTGATAATGTCAATCTATCGGAATCATTCAATTTTCACCAAGGCTTCGATGAGTACTATTTTCTGAAACCGGATTACCATTTTTACGCTACCGAGTCCGCATTCAAGCTGTCCTTATATGCGACCCTGAGGGCAGTACATGAGACATTTTTCTCGGATGAAGTCTGGCCGGAGCATTTCTATCAACCGGCTGAAGTGGTCAACGAAGAGGCGCTGAAGTGGTTGGATGCCAACAGAGACAAGCGTTTCTTCATGATGCTTCATTATATGGATCCCCATGATCCATTCTTCAAGCATTCCGAAATAGGACCAAACTCATTTACCGGAGTTGGCTACGCACGGGCTGCCAACCAGAATCCTCCTGGTGATGTTGCGCAAACCTATAGCGATGCTTACGATGAAGATATCCTCTATAACGACTATATGCTCGGTGAGGTGATTCAGTATCTGAAAAACAACGATATGTATTATAACTCCCATATTATTCTCACCGCCGACCATGGCGAAGAATTCTACGAACATGGCGGGTGGTGGCATGGATACACTTTATACGATGAAGGTATCCGGGTTCCCTTGATGATCAAACCGGCATCGGAAGTCCCTTTTGAACCGCATACTGACACAACAATGGTGCGTAGTATAGATGTAGCACCGACTACTCTCGCATTGAGCGGGATCGATATCCCCGAAAGCTGGCACGGTGAAAATCTGTTCGCTCGAGCCGAAGAGCCGGAATGGATTTTCAGCGAGGAAGATCTTGCGGGACACATTCTTCGTTCCATTCGAAGCAGGGAATGGAAATATATAATCGCTAATCCAACCAATCCGAGAGGGCTTGAACCTCAGGAGCTGTATAATATGGTCGACGATCCGGGGGAATTTAACAACCTGGCGCCAACCATGCCGGAGAAGGTCGCGGAGCTGGATAAGATATTGCAGGATTTCGAATTGATTGCGCAGGGTAAGGCGGTCGACGAACAGGAGACCGAACTTGACGAAGCAACAATCCAGCGACTCAAAGCTCTGGGATATATCAAGTAGGTGATAGAAGTTTGGGTAAGAAGCCCAACAAGTTGCTGATTATCGGGATCGACGGGGGCGATCCCGAACTTATTTTTAGACGTTTCCGGAATCAACTGCCTAATATCAGCAAGCTAAAATCGGAAGGGCGCTCAGGTGTATCCCTATCCACAATCCCATCAGCAACCATCCCCGCCTGGAATTCTTTTTTCACCGGAGTTAATCCCGGCGCACATGGGCTCTTCGACTTCACCACGCCGCCGGATTATCATTACAGAATTAACTTCATCAACTCGTCAAACCGTAATGTTCCGGCATTCTGGAAAACAGCGTCCGGAGCAGGCAAAAAATGCGCCGTGCTGAACTTCCCATCCTGCTATCCCCCCGAGGCGATGAATAACGGGATTATGATATCGGGGTTCGATTGTCCGCTGCCTTCCGGCGCTGACCGGAGCTTTGTCTACCCCGCCGGTTTGTATGATAGAATCATCAGGAAATTCGGTCAATACAGGATATCCGGTTTCGATCAGGTCGAGCTGCGCTCGGATAATATGCAGCAAGCGGCGGAGAGCCTTTACAAGACCGTTGAATACAAGGGAAATGTGGCTCAATGGTTACTTGAACAGGAGAATTGGGATCTCTTTATGATTCATTTCGGGGAGGTTGACGCTGCTTGCCATCATTTCTGGAGGTATTTCGATAACAACTCCCCCCGGCGCACCGGAGAGGAGCCCGGTTCTTTGGCGGACGTGATTCCGGAAGTATATTCAAGAGTTGACAGGCAAGTTGGAGAATTGGTTGCTCAAATCGATGATAACTGGGCGGTAATGCTGATGTCAGATCATGGATTCAGGGGGACCGGCAGGAATGTACTGCATCTCAATAATCTACTCGCAAGTGCCGGATTGCTTAAATACCGAAGGAGAAATCTATTCGACGATTCTAACGTAAAGCGGATTCTGAAATACATACCTTTGCCCTTGCAGAAATACTTTTTCAGGGGAAAGTTAGCGGAAATAACCGATAGAGTGGAGGGGATGAGACGGATCGGCAATATTGATATGAGCAAAACCTATGCATTTTCCGAGGAGCTTAACTACTTCCCCTCTATCAGGTTAAACCTAAAAGGCAGATTTTTGCAGGGAACAGTTTCATATCACGATACGTTAAAGGTATTAAAGGATGCGATCGCTGCTGTCGAAAGCTCCTTAGACCCGCACGGGAAACGAGTCGTGAAATCGATTTACCGCGCGGAGGAGATTTACTCCGGCAGATTTACCAGAGAAGCGCCTGATTTAATTCTCGAATTGAATACTCCGGATGGATATCTTAATGGATTGTTGCCATCGGAACCTGGCGGCGCCGCTGTGCGTGAATTGGTTCCCGATGAATATCCGGGCGGCAAGGGGAGTTTCCCCAACGGAGGGCACCGGAGGAAAGGTTTTTATGTTATCCGGAATTATTCTGAGTACGATTTCAGCGAAGATGAGGTAGAAATAATTGATTTAACGCGATTTGTACATTATATTCTTGATCTGTTATGATTTATAGAGCGAAGCCTTTCAGTTTAAAAAATGAGTTGTAAATCCAAATATGGTTGAGCTTTCAACTACAACCAATAGAATATCGGAAGTCAAAATTCCGGATGACATCAGATCGATTTCTATCGTCCTTCCGGCGCACGACGAAGAGGAAAATATCATAGAGGCTATCAAGAGAGCTATCGATATTGTAGCACAATTACCTTTTGAGGATTATGAAGTAATTGTAATTGATGACGGTTCTTCGGATAGGACTGCCGAGCTTGTAAATGCTCTGCAGGATGAAAATCCCAAAATTGAACTGATTGAGCATTCCGATAATATCGGTTATGGAGCGAGTTTGAAATCCGGCTTGAGAGCTGCCAATGGTGATATCGTATTCTTCACCGATGCCGATCTTCAATTCGATATGAATGAACTCCCGGAGTTTATAACAGCCCTTAGCAACACAGATATGGTTATCGGATACCGTTTCAGAAGACCGGAACATTTCATAAGAAGATTTAATGCTTATTGTTGGGGCATACTTATCAGGGTGCTTTTCGGTTTAAAGGTTAAAGATATAGACTGTGCTTTTAAAGTATTTCGCCAGGAAGTACTTCAATCAATACAAATGGACTCCATCGGCGCATTTATTAACAGCGAAATTTTAATTCGTGCGGGTGATATCGGCTTTGGAATTGTCGAACTTCCCGTTACTCATTTTCCCAGAAAAGCCGGTAACTCGTCCGGCGCAAAACCGAAAGTTATTTTCAAAGCATTCAAAGAACTATTTAAACTCTACGGGATTCTAAAACGAAAAGGATACCATCCACGTCAAAACCGCGCCTACTCTTCATAAGCGCTTTAGATCCTCACGGCAATTTCGGATCACAATATCTAATTCGTTTGCACCTTAAAATGTTTAAGGGGGCGGGGTACAGCGTAAGCGTTGCTACGCCTGATTACATCGGTGATTATATACCTGCAAAATCCCGGATTCGAACTTCGGGACCATCATTAAGTAAGGTATTACAATTGAGGAAACTGCTGAGTAATTCCTATGAAGCAATTGAACGATCGAAACCGGATATCATCATAACTCACAATTTTGATGCTGGATTATTGTCGAAATATATAAAAAAGGCATCAATCCCGATTATCTACATTCCTCACGGGCTGTTAGAAATGGAATTGAAAACATATTTCCCAAGTTCGCTGTCGGCAATCCTCTCCTCGCTTGGTAAATCCCTCGATAGCTTTATCCTGAAGAATATCGACCGGGTGATTACACTCACCGATCCCGCCGCAGAATATATCTCAGATACTCATGATGTCAGTTATGTTTCGGTAATTCCTCCGCCTTTCGAGTCGGAAGAACCTGATCCCGTTGATAGTACTAATCCTGAGCGAAACAGTATATTATACAGCGGAAATCCCGATGGTTACCAAAATATAGGAGCCGCATTTGAGGCGGTTATGATCGCCAGAAATGAATTACCGGATTTGAAACTACTAATTTCCACTCATTCCAGTCTCAACCGTTGGTATAAGATTATTAATCAGCATTTTAATAAAATAGATATTACAATATATACTCCGAAGAACTTTCAGGATAGTCTGCTCTTTGCCAGAAATGCAGATTTGGCTTTAATCACCAGAATCGATCCGTACGGTTTCCCCATGAAAATTCACTATTACGTGAAATGCGGCCTGCCCATTGTTGCCTTTGACTGTGCCTGGGCGGGATTTGTGGATGAACAAACGGCGTTGCTGGCTAAACCACAGGATAGTAAGAGTTTGGCTGAGAAATTAATCCAGGCATATCGAAATCCGAAGATGAGAAACGAATTAGCTCGGAATGCCTATAAAAAATTTGCACAGGATTACAATTCAGATTATATTCTAAGTGAATTTGAGAAAATATTCGCCGAATTTTAAAACCCCCCGGGCATCCGACTATTTATTTATGTTAACGGACTGCCGTAAGCGTAAATAAACCGGGGGGTTAAATTCTTACATCATACTATTGCTACCCTACTAAAAGACTACGAAGCAAACCGCCAAATGTTTCAGAAATACCTGATTATAAACGATATCTACCTTGCCATTTGTTCCGACTTTTGCGGGTTGGATGAAATCTCCACGGTTTCGACAATCATGGTTGATTACGACATTGTCCCGATTGTATGGGGAAAGCGAAGCAATCCCTCTCGCTGTTTGTGCGCAGCATTCGTCTTCGAATGCCGCCCAAAACCTCTGGAGTAGATTGGAATCCCGGCGACGTTCCTTGATGAAATCGGGACGGGTTCAACGGTTTCTTACAAATGCTTCCTTGCCATATAATTGAATTGATCAAAATACTTCCTCCACGATTCCTCAGTTGTATGATATTCGTGGAAACCGTAAAAATAATCCACGAGAAGCTCCCGCATACGGGCGAATTCCTTGAGCTTAGGATATTCCGTATGTGCTGCCAGACTTAGATCAATCAACTCCAGAGCCCGAATAAATGCGTTTTGCGATAGACACTCATTACCCTTGTTGCGCCAATTAAACGCACGATGCACTTCACTTCCGATATTCGCCATCTGCTCGCAAAGACGCATCTGTCTCCAGCGCTCTACCGTTAAACCCTTATGCTGAATACTCATCTTTCGATCCACTTATCTACAATTGCTCTGATCGCTTCTCGCCTTCCTTCGTCATCAACTCCCCTGATCAGGTTACCATTTGAGGGACGGACATTAATCATCGAGTCAAACTCCACAAAATCCTCTCCCCGTACATCCGGATATAGATTGATTCCCGACAGGTCCTGCAGCGCCGATCCGTAATTCAAAAGTAGTGCTTCGAGATCAGAGTGTAATTCCGCGTCAATGGCTATCAACTCTCGCCTAACATCCACCACAGCTTTGACCAAGTCCCCAAATTAATTGTCTGCCATCTCCCGCAGGCGGCTCACGGCTAAAGTTGTTTCCAGTATTTCCATAGCTTCCAATTTAATCAATTTGAAATACAAAATCCAATTGAATTTCAATGAGCTATATTAAGCGCTGATTTTTTAATTATCCAATCAGGAATAACTGCTTGATCCCATTGCTTATAAACTGTATCGATAAAGCCAGTAGTATCAAACCCATCACACGGATAGTGATCTTAACCCCGGACTCTCCGAGGAGATTGTAGAAAAATGTTGAGCTTCGCAAAATAAGGAAGGTTGCGGTTATGGAGATTATTATAGATCCTATCACAATACCAGACTTGATTATATCATCAGCTTGTTCCATTAGCACCAACACTGTAGCGATTGTCGCTGGACCCGCCAACATCGGCATTGCCAAAGGAACCACCGCAATATCTTCCTTCTCCAATGCTTCCGCTTCCTCGGAATCGGTTATATGGCTGTCCGGTCGCTTGGCATATAGCATGTCCAATGATATTTTCAGGAGCAGTAGGCCCCCTGCAATTCTGAATGCCGGTAAGGTAATCCCGAATAAATCCAAAAGCAGTCTACCCAATACCGCGAAAAGAACTAAAATTAGCAGCGATACCCAGCAGGCGCGAAAAATTATTTGCTTACGCCTATCAGTAGTGTAACCTTCGGTAGCGCCCAGGAAAATAGGTACCGCGCCGAGCGGATCGAGGATAACGAATAAGGCTGCAATAGAGCTAAAAGCAAATTCTAACATAAACCAATTCTTATTTAGAGATTAAGGTTGATTAATTTATTCGTTGCCAAATCCATTTCCAAATCAAATATTTCGGTGAGAAGAAATTTACTTGAAGAATTCCCAATATTAGCTTTTGTATGTACTTTCCCCGGATTATAAAATCAACTCTGCAAAAAGCCCTTGAGATAGCTAAATTGCATCTACTTGTGGAGAAATTCTCATATTCGTTTCTCAAATTCATCTATACTTGCAAATATATTAAATGGCGTCGTCAGCAGCAACTTGATGATTTTTATGGTTACTGCCGAAAAAATCCCGAAAGAACCAGCGAACTAAATTTCCATTATTACCTGATTGATGAGGAAAACCTCGGAACTTCGCAAATTGACTACCTGGAGTTTGGAGTCGAGAAGGGCAACTCCATGCGCTGGACATTGGAGAATAGCGCCAATCCCAAATCCGCATTCTTTGGATTCGATTCATTCATGGGGTTGCCGGAAAAATGGGAATTTCAATCCGAAGGGACATTTTCTGTGAATGGTAAAGTCCCGGTTATCAGTGATCCACGTTGCAAGATTTATTCGGGTGGCTTCCATGAAACTCTACCAAGATTTCTAACCCAACATACCTTTAATCGAAAATCAGTAATTTACCTCGATGCGGACATTTACAGCTCAACATTATATGTTTTGACAACGATTGCCCACAGGCTCAAAACCGGAGATATTTTACTTCTGGGGGATTTCGACGGAGCCATGCATGTTTTCCGGGCATTCCTTGATTTCACCGCTGCTTATCCAGTTAAATTAAAATTAATTGCCGAAATGGATAGGTTTTCTAAAGTCGCATTTAAAGTTATCGAATAACAGGCTTTTTCGTCCTGAATATCTCAATAACCTTTTGAGCTTCATCTATTTTCAGTATTTTGCTCAATATCAGGTAACCAGTTGCATAACCGACAAATATCACCATCAGCCATACTATTCTTGCCAGGGCAGTTACATTTGCTGTATTCATATCCTTGAATTCACAAATATAGTAGGCAACTACTGATAGGGAAATATTGATTGCTATAGCTTTTAATAAGAAAGTGGACAAGGATTTGATGCCAAGACCATCAAGACGGATTCTCAACAGTGAAATCAGCACGGTCATATTCACCACGCCGGCGATAGTGGTTGCCGCGGCTAATCCCAAATATTGAAATGGATGCATCAGAATAAGATTCAGGATGATATTAATAACAACAGCCAGAAGCCCAACTTTCATGGGTGTTTTAGTATCCTGCATCGAAAAAAATGCCTGAGAAGTAATTCTCACCGACGCGAAAGCGAATAAACCTATAGCATAAATACGCAAAACATTAACGGTTGCGATTGTATCCTCGAATCTGAATTTACCATGCTGGAAAATTGCGCCCACTATAGGATAGGTAGTCGAGAGAATAAAGAAGGCTGCCGGCAATATCAAAAACAACGAGAATCTCATTGCCAAAAGATATTCTTCCTTTAATCCCGAAACGCCGCTATTTGAATATTCCACCGAGAATCTCGGAAGACTCACCGACGCCACTCCTACTCCGAATAATGCCAACGGCAAATGCATCAGGCGATATCCATAATTGAGATATGAAATACTGCCCTGGGGCAATAGAGATGCCAACAACGTTGCTACGAAGATATTGATCTGAATCCCCGCGGTGCCTATCGATGCGGGAAGCATCAGCTTCAGTATTTTTATCAACCGGTAGTCCTTAAAGTTGAGCTTCGGTCTAAACCGAAATCCGGTTTTTCGCAATGCCGGTATCTGAAATAGAAACTGTCCCAATCCCCCAATAAAAACTCCGATCGCCATTGAAATAATCGGAGGATTGACATAAGGACGCAGGAAAATTCCGCAAAATATCATCGAAAGATTGAACATCACCGGCGCCAATGCCGGGACCCCGAATCTCCCAAAACTGTTCAGTATCCCCATGGCAGCGGACGCTAAAGAAACAAACAGTAAAAGCGGGAACATAATCCGCGCTAAAGCGACTGTCAATTCTGTCTGACCCGGGTTTTCAGCGAATCCCGGAGCCATTATCCTCACGATTAATGGTGAGAGTAAAATACCGATCAGGCAGATAACAGAAACTAATATTGTCAAGGCGGTGATAACTATATTAGCTAATTCGAATGCAGGTTTAACTCCTTCTTGCGCTTTTTCTCTTGAGAATGTGGGGATGAAGGCTGCAGAGAAGACACCTTCGGCGAATAGATCGCGCAGTAGATTGGGAATTCTGAACGCTGCGAAAAAAGCATCCGTGAAAATCCCGGCGCCGAAGAAAATAGCGAACACCTGTTCTCTGACTAATCCCAATATTCGCGACACCAACGTTCCGCCGGAAAACCGGGCAACGCCCTTTGATAACGGTATTTTTTCCTTTTCCTGCACCATTTTTAATTCATATTTCTATTGACAACGCCCGATAAACCAATATATTGGAAAATCTGTATTGTTCAAAATATTAGGAGGATTTATTTTTTGGGTACAACAAAACAAGCCGCTAAAAGAGACCGTCAATCAAAAGTGTTCAGAGCGAAAAATCGCGCGATTAAAACTCGAATTAAGAATATAACTAAAGAATTCGAAAGCGAAACCGCAATTGAAAAGAGAAGCGAAATTTTAAAAAAAGCGTTTTCCATTTTGGATAAAGCGAGCAAGAAAAACGTGATTCATCATCGCACCGCTGCGCGGAAAAAGTCGGTTTTAAGCAGGCAGCTTAACGCAGCACAACCTGAAGATAAGATTGAACCAGGCGAATTGGGTGAATCGCAGGAGACTTAATTTCATCTGAGGAATCACGCGACAATACTTACCTTATGTTAATCATCCATTTTGAGTATTTTTAAATTGCATCACTGCCTTAGTTAATTAAGGTGTTTCCCAGGAATTCTACTAATATAAACATGTGATTGCTGTTAAATGCAGTCTGAATCCCTCACCGGAGCAATTTAGCATGCTTAACTCGAAGCCGAAGGCGCAGAGATAAGCATGTTTTTGTCGTAGCCGAAGGCTTGCCCTTCGGTGATTATCATTATCAAGTGCTATCGGGTCGCCGTACTCGACAGCAAAGTCGGGAGGTCGGACATTCATGCCCGTCCTGTTAAATCAATTGTGGCGTCGGGTGCCCTCACCCGACGCTAAAATAATCGCGTGCTGTCGGGTGCCCCCACTCGACAGCAAAGTTACATTTCGTGTGCGGCAACCTCGCGCAACGATAAATTCCCTCATCCCCTGACCCCTTCTCCTCCCGATGTGATCGGGAAATGGGAGAAGGGGAACTTTCGAATGGTCATCGGTGCAGATAATCAAAATGGTGCGTGCTGTCGGGTGCCCCCACCCGACAGAAAAAGCGCGGTAGGGTGGGTCGTCAATGCCAACAAAAAGTAGTAACCAATCACACGCTTTAGGCAGAAGTAACCTCCGAAGTATAATCTATTTGACCCACCATTTCGGAATAAATCGAATAGGTGGGTCGAATTGTGGATATCTCGCCGGCAATGATGACAACCTTCCATGAACGCCTCTACAGCCTTGGTCGTTGCATTGACCCACCCTACGAAAAGCTAATTTCTACCTTCCCTCTCCCTGACGAGGGAGAGGGTGGATTCGCCCCGCGTTTCGCGGGGCGAAGACGGGTGAGGGAGATTACTTCACCAATGTCATCCGTTTGGAAAACACCCTCTCCCCCGCTGTGAGCCTATAGATATAAATACCTGATGCGAATCCTGACGCATCCCACATCACCGAATATTCTCCCGCCTGCTGCCGCCCTTCAAACAATGTTTCTATCAGCTGTCCAAGCAGGTTGTAAACCTCAAGGCGAACTTCGGATTTCTCAGGTAATGTATAGCTAATAGTGGTACCGGCGTTAAAGGGATTGGGGTAGTTACCCAAGAGGGTAAATTCCGCCGGAATCTCTAACGACACATTCTCATCGAACCAGCCGGACAAAGTCCAATCGCTTGCTCCGCCGTAAATCTCTCCGGGAATGACCGTGAACTGAAAAGACGCGGTATCAATCATTATCTCCGGAATTATATCTTCATACTTTCCGCAGATGGCATAGTATGTATAAACACCCGGCGGAGCGGAAAGCGGTATGCTCTGATTCACGCCTC
>WJIR01000021.1 GCA_014730175.1 Candidatus Zixiibacteriota bacterium | reverse complement strand
CATGCTTGTCAATACCTGGGGGAATATGATAAATTTGTTACGATAAGTAAATCCGGCATGGTGTTGCGGGCATTTCAATATTTGAAAAAGCTGAACAAGAAAAATGTCCGGGTATTTGTAACGGAATCGAATCCTGGAAGGGAGTCACTGCAGCTCGCCAAGGAGTTGATTAAATCGGATGTTGATGTCGTTATTATTCCTGATACCGCAGTTATGCATTTGCTGACTGAAGGTTGCTGTGTCGTTTCTGGTTGTGATGTTATATCACCCTCCCATTTTCGGAACAAGGTCGGGTCATACCAATTAGCGGTTTTATCTAAATTCACCGGTGCTAAATATTATTTGCTTGGCGATTCGTTTAAGTATGTTGATGATATAAAAAGCGTTCCCGAAACCAAAGAGGAGTATGAAGAGGACGATGGAATCAAGATCCTTCGACGGCTTTTTGAGGATGTTCCGCTCAATTTAGTTCAGGGAGTAATAACAGAGAAGGGCTTTTTCAATCCTACCGAAATCAATAGTATCGTAACCGGCTAATTCTTTCCCGTCAATATTGTGGATAATTGACGATATGGCTGAAATGTTTCCATAAAGGGGATGTTCTCTTTTGCCGATAATGGTATAGAATCCGGTAGGTTACGACTATAAATGCGAGGTGCCTATATGTCTTCTGCTCTGATTGGAATATTGACAACAGCTATGATAACCGCTTTACTCGGTTTTTTATTTCTTTTCAGGCGTAAATTCCCATCATCAATAGCCTGGAAGAAAATTTACACGGGATCAGCATTGATTGCGATGGGACGGATGCTGGATTTGTGGAGTATCATTTCCGGAGGCAGCCTCCCGGCAATATTCAGCGGCGTAAATAGGATTGTAATCGAAGGCGCTATCGGTTATATCGGCGGCATGATACTGATTACTGCGGGTATACTCGAAATGCGTAAAATGACAGTTCCGAATAAGGTGGAGCATAATGAAATTGATATCAGGGAGCGGCTCTTATACGGGTCAGTAAATTCCATAATCCATCCTAACCGAAATCTCCGAACCGCTATTCGATCCATGCTTGGTTACATTTGTTATGATTACCGGCTACGCGGCGCATTCATACACCTTTTCGCTCCTTCCGGAGGAACGTTGAAATATTTCGAGGGGAAGAGTCTGGATCATTCCACTAAATGGTATACCAAGGAGTTTCCGCTGAGGGATTCGATACCCGGTAAAGCAATACTTGAAAAGAGAACTATCAGGATTAGCCCCTCTACCGGAACCGGTGATTCGTATCCGAAGCAGCCGCAGTACAACCGAATATTCTATATCGGGATACCGATTGTTACCGATTCGCGAAACTGGGGAGTAATCGGTGTAATAGCATCCCCGGAATTCAAAGAAGAGAAATCATTGGAAAAACTCCTAAAATACTTTGCGGAAAGAGTTGGGATCTGTTTAGATTATGAAAAGGCGACGCGGGAAGGGGAAATCAAGGATAAGTACCTGCAGGCATACTATCTATTGAGCGCTGTCTTGAATCGATGGGATGATTTCAGTGTGTCCTTGCCGAAAATAGCCGATGTAGTCCGTAAATTCATTTCATTCGATTTTCTACTTATAGCCCGTACTGACAAGGACGCAAAGAATATATGGCGATCGGTTTATTCCAAGTATGGAAGAAGTTTAATGGAGAAAGGAAAGAGCATTTCGTTGGACGATGATCTGATCGGGAGGATTTTACGCAGCCGTAAGCCTGAGATTTTTGAATATATTCCGGATATCGAAACAAATTCGGGAAACGGCCTTCCAATACCGGCGGGTTGTTGTGTCGGTGTTCCTTTGGTGAAGGGGCAGCGATTGCTCGGTGCGATGGCGCTGATCAGAAGCGACATGGGCGATTATAAGCCTAATGATATGAATTTGCTGAAATTTGTGGCACATCCTCTGTCGGTATATTTAGATCGGTTGGAAATCGAAGAACGGATGGCAAGACGAACCAGGCAGATTTCATATTTAGCAGAGGCGCTTCAGGAATGCCGCAACGAAGCGGATTTAAAGGCAATGTTTAAGGAAACCGCTGAGATGATTACTATCGAGTTACCGATAACTTCTTGCAGAATAATGCTGTTTGATCGAAATAGACGCGCTTTAAGGACAGTTGGATTATATCAAGCGAGAGAACTTGATTGGAGTGAGGATTCCTTTCAGCCAATACCGGTCGATACCGCCCGGGCTCATTATCTGGTCTCCAAAGAGAACAAACCGGTGATAATCGACTTTGAAAAACCTCATCATTTGCTGAACGAACGTGAAAGACGAGTTCTTTTTTATTCGGGAATTACTTGCGCAGTACTTATACCGATTTACAGCGGTGACAAGCATTTCGGAGTTGTCTCGTTAGGCGAAATGAGGAATTTAAAGAGGGTGGCGATAAGCAGGGAAGAACTCGATTTTGTTCAGGCTATATGTCTGCGGATCGGTTTGAGCCTGCAGATGTATACGGATAAACGTAAATTGGAGAGTTACAAAGGTCTTGACCTGCAAAACATCACTGAATCCAATCGGGTTAATCGATTGGCAAACTGGGACAAATACCAGAATCAGATAATGAATGCGCTTTCCAGTATCAAGGGTAGCTGTGAGTTAATCACGGATACTGACATGGAGGAAGTCAATCAGTCCCTGGGGAAGTATCTTGAGGTTATAGAGCGCAGCAGCGACCGAATTCGGGATATCACCAAAGACTACCAAAGAGAAAGCAAAATACCGCGTGGAAGAAACACAGTGAGGGAAGAAGCATACAAAATTGAATCGTGAAAAACTTAGTGTAGTATAATGAAATTTCGATTAGCCAATATCCACCCCTTAATCATACTCATATTCATCACTTTGCTCATTTCTCTGATTCCGGGAATAATCTATTTTAATTTATACAGGGATTTAGAGACAACTGCTGAGCAAATCAGCGTCTCCAATAGCAAGGACTTGATAACGGATATCTCCCAGGAGATAAGCAGCGATATAAAATATATAACAGAATTCGTGGCGAATGTGACTGCTTCCGAGGCTTTCAGAAAGGCACAAAGGGACGAAGATATCTTTTGGTTTCAATTTAATCTGGATCCTGAACGCAATCCTTCGGTCCCCTATGATGGAATAGTACTAAAGCGAATTCAGGGCGATGTAATATTTCAGGTTGGTGCGCAATCTAAAAGACAGATGAAGCGAATCGTGAGGAAATCCGGCGCAATCAAATCCGACGAATATATACCTGTTCCAAAAGCGAAAAGATTCGAGGTGGTCGGGCAACGGTACTTGCTAATCATAGACATACCAATCCACGACGAGGGGAGAAGGGAAATAACCGGATACGCCACCATCGTGAAGGAGCTTACGGAGGAGTATCTTGCCGGTTTGCATCCACTTAACGATTTTCGTGTCGAGATTTTCAGTTCGGAAAAGCTGGCGCACATTCAGTGGTCATCATACCAGCCTCTGAAATTCGATGATTTCTATTCGAATATCGGCAAAGTATACTTCCGAGCAAATGGAGAAGCCGAACAGGAATTCATAATCAACCTGGCTGAATCGGATGATTCTCCCAGCGATGTCTACCTGCGTGCTGTATTTCCATCGTCATTGCTTGCCGAGGACGAGAAGCGCCCTTTGTATTCAATAATTACTATGATGGCATTCGTGGCGCTCTATATAATGGCAGCAACTTTCCTGATGTACAGGTACTTCTGCAGACCCTTGGTTGAGGTTAGCCACAACATACGCAGATTGCTGATACAAAGAGAGGTAAAGCCAGCGGAGATGGATGAATCGGCACCTTTCAAAGATCGATTGCTTTCGAACCTTATCGCTTTGGTCGATTCTTACAAGAGGGAATTACAGGCTGTTGGAAGTCGTCTAAATTATTTAACCAAGTACAAGTTACCATTATTGGATATTTATCAATGTGCCAGTTTGGAAGAAAAACTACGAAAGGCCCTGGTATTCCTTAAAGACTATGGCTTTTCCGGTAATGCCGCTATCGTTAAGACTCAAATACAGGAATCACGGGAAGTAGAACCGATATTAGTAAATCTCGAGGCTGACGATTATTTCGACTATTCCAGGCTTGGCGAACATCTGAACTCAATTGAGGATCTGCAGTCTCGGCAGCGAGCGGTTGAAATGGATTTAGTTCAGCTCCCGGAAGACTTTGGTTTTCGTGCACTGTCGGTACTTAAGTTGGGCAGGTATGACGATTTTGATTATTATTTGATAAGTCTTACCAACAAAGAAGCGGATACAGAATTAGTGCAAACCGAGCCTTTGGAAATACTATCGAAAGGCTTGTTTTTGGGTACTATCGAATATGAACGTGTTAGCCGGTTGAGGGATGAAGTTTACCGGTTATCCTGCTTTTCGGATATCAAACAGCATGCAATCAATGGGGAGAGTAAGGAGGAGATTCTAACGGGATTTATCCAGGCGATTGCGCAGCAATTTGCTATAACCGAGTGTGCGTATTATCAATATGAGGAAGAGAAACGCAAGTGGGAAAGAAAGGTTCATTACGCTCCACGGGATTCGGGGAATCTAAGCTCGGAGGTCGACGATGATACTGACGCCTTGATAGAGCAGGCAGTTCGAACCAAACAAATCAGTATACATGAAACTACCGATGGTGGCTACGAACTGGCAGCGCCAGTTAGGATTAACCAGTCGCTATTCGGGGTAGTCAGAGCATCTTCACAAAATCCTATCAATAACAGCAATCTGAAAATTTTAGCAGGCTTAACCGAGGAGCTTTCTGCCGCATTGGAGTCATTATCCAATGTGGAAAGTGATCGTTTATAGCCTGGATTGCAGATAAATATCCCAACCCGTATTATTCATAAAATTCCTAATCGGTAAATCATCTGCTTCCATTTAAGTCCCGAAGGTCAAGCCTTCGGCTGCCGATTAATGTTTTTTGTGATTTATCAGGGTTATATGTACGCACGACTCCCTGAGCTAAATTTTTCTTTTTTTCGCTAAGAAATGTATTGGATTTACGGGTAGTTTTATTATAATAATGGCTTTTGATATTTGTATTGGATGAAGAAAGAATCGGAGGTTAGTGTGACTGTTGTACGACCATTTAGAGGTTTAAGGCCTAAGCCTGAATATGCCAAAGAAGTAGCAGCTCCTCCTTATGATGTATTGAGCGCCAAGGAAGCGCGAGAGATGTGCGCCAATAATCCAAATTCCTTTTTGAGAGTTAACAAGGCGGAGTTGGAATTTGACGATAATGTCGATACTTACAGCGAACAAGTATATCAGCGAGCCAAGGATAACCTGCATCGTCTTATCGACGATGGAATAATGTTTGAGGAATCCGAACCAAGCCTTTATCTCTATCGTCTTACCATGGATAACAAAAGCCAGACCGGACTGATTGCGTTGGCTTCGGTTGACGAATATGATAAAGGATTGATTAAGAAGCATGAACATACCCGTCCTGAAAAAGTTAATGACCGCGCAAATCATATAGCTTATCTCAATGCTCAGGTTGGTCCGGTTTTTACGACCTACAAACATGATCATAATCCGGAGATCAAGACAGTTTTTGAGGGCATTACTTCTAATCCGCCTGAAATTGATTTTACCGCTGATGATGGCGTACGCCATGAACTCTGGGTAGTAAATGATGAAAGGGAAAAGGATAGTATAATTGGAGCATTTGCGAAAATCCCTCACATATATGTCGCTGATGGCCATCACAGAAGTCAATCAGCATCGGAAGTGCGCAGAAGATTTCAGGAGGCGAATCCTAAACATACCGGAGAGGAGATTTATAATTTTTTCCTCAATGTGGTGTTCCCGGATGACGAGTTGAATATCCTTCCGTACAACAGGGTGGTAAAGGATATGAACGGATTGACGCTGGAGCAGTTGTTAACAAAGGCATCGGAGAATTTCGAGATTACCCCCAAAGATGGAGAAGTGGAACCCGACCAACCGCATCGGTTCGGCTTGTATTGCGAAGGCGATTGGTTCCTGCTCAAAGCAAAAGAGGGTTCTTTCGATCCGGACGACCCAACCGGTTCGATTGATGCCGCAATACTCGGGAATAATTTCATCGATCCTATTCTTGGAATCACAAATCCCAAAACCGATAAACGGATCGATTTTGTCGGCGGTATAAGGGGGACAAAGGAGCTGGTTAAGTTAGTCGATTCAGGCGAATATAAAATAGCATTTTCATTACATGCGACATCGATAGATCAATTATTAAAAGTTGCCGATGCGGGTGAGGTGATGCCTCCCAAATCAACATGGTTTGAACCTAAACTCCGCAGCGGCATGGTTGTAAATTTGTTAAACGATTAATATAAGGATTGAAGTCATGCTAATATTACTATCTGATGCGTTTGATCCCGGCCTTCCCGAAAAGTTATCCAGGTTTGGGGAAGTGACCGATGACAAAGGCAGAGTTTCCGAAGCGCATGTGGTATTAGTCCGCAGCAAGACAAAGGTTACCAGAGAATATATCGACAACGCTACGAACCTCAAACTGGTCATTCGCGGCGGAGTCGGTTTGGATAACGTTGACCTGGATTACGCCAGGGAGAAGCGGATTATCGTTCACAACACTGCCGATGCTTCTTCGATTGCGGTAGCGGAGCTGGCGTTTGCTCTTATGATCGCTCTTCCCAATCATATCACCAAGGGTGATAAATCTATGCACGAAGGGAAATGGTTGAAAAAGGAACTGAAGCGTACCGAGCTCTACGGAAAAACCCTGGGTATACTGGGAATAGGTAGGATAGGATCCGAATTAGCAAAAAGGGCTGATGCTTTCGGAATGAAGGTACTCGCTTATGATCCTTACGTGAAATCCCACGATATCGCCGAAATGGAATCCGACCTGAAAGATCTGCTGAACGTTTCCGATTACGTTTCCATGCACATGCCCTTGACTGATGAGACTAAAGGCATGGTCAATAAAGACTTGCTCAAAAAATTTAAGGATGGGGCGTATCTGATTAATACCGGACGCGGCAAAACAATCATCGAAGAAGATGTTGTCGAGGCGCTCAAAAGCGGTAAGCTGGCGGGATTCGGTAATGATGTATGGTACTCCGATCCTCCGGAGAACACTCCATTGATGGATGCTCCTAATGTGATTATGCTACCGCACATTGGCGCTTCCACCAAAGAAAATTTGCTCAGAATCGGTGATATTATCGAGCAGTTGATTGATAAATACAAAGATCAGTTGGAATAATTAAGTGAGGTAAAGTTATGGCATATAGAGTTATCAATTTTAATCCCGGTCCTTCCGCTCTTCCTCTGGATGTTCTGATGAAAGTGCAGGAAGAGCTTTTGGATTATCGCGGAACCGGAATGTCGGTTATGGAAAGTTCTCATCGGTCCCCCGAGTATGATGAGATAAATGAGCAGGCGATGTTGCTTGCCAAGGAGCTTATGGGGTTGGGCGACGATTATCATGTTATTTTCGTAGGCGGAGGGGCTTCCACTCAGTTTGCATACATTCCCTTGAACTTCATGCACGGCGGCAAAGCCGGCGCTTATATAGATACCGGCACCTGGTCAACCAAAGCGATAAAGGAAGCCAAAATAATCGGCGATATGCATCTGGCGGCATCATCCAAGGATGCTGAATACAGATTCATCCCCAAACAGAAGGATATCGATCTACCGAATGACGCTGCGTATCTGCATATCACAACCAATAACACTATCAAGGGAACCCAGTATCATTACATTCCGGAAACCGGCGGTATTCCGTTGATTGCGGATATGTCATCGGATATTCTTTCCCGGCGAATGGATTTCAATAAATTCGATTTCTTCTATGCCGGTGCTCAGAAGAATCTGGGACCATCGGGAGTTACTCTGGTAGTGATCAAAGAACACATGTTGAGCAAAATTAAAGACGGACTTCCCACCATGATCGATTATCGCACTCACTGCGAGAAGAAATCGTTGTTTAACACTCCTCCGGCATTCGGCGTGTATGTTATGAAACTGGTATTGGAGTGGATAAAAGATCGGGGCGGTTTGGATGCGGTTGAGGACGTAAACCGGCAGAAAAAAGATGCCGTCTACGAGGTTATGGATGAGCATTCTGATTACTTCAAAGGCACCGCCGAGAAGGATAGCCGTAGCTGGATGAATGTTACCATGCGTTTACCCAATGAAGATCTGGAGAAGAAATTCATTGCTGAGGGCAAAGAGGCTGGATTCATTGGACTTAAAGGACATCGCAGCGTAGGCGGAATCCGGGTGTCATTGTATAACGCGGTGACGCTTGAGGGCGCTCAAAGGGTAGCGGAGTTCATGGAAAACTTCAAGAGCAAGAATTAAATAAGCGCGCGATATACTTAAGCGTACCCATTGTCACGGTTCACGCCGTTTTATAGCCTAATCCGATAGAACAATGCAATACGTCGTCGATAGCTTCAATCGACGGCGTTTTTTTTAAGCTGGTTTTTCACCGGCGCCAAAAGCGGAATACGTATATAAACAGCCTCCCTAAACCGGAACAAAAGAAACGCCGGAGATGTTTACCAGTTACTTTGAAACTATTCCCGATATTTCTTATCAAGTATTATGGTCCTAAAACCGTAAAGGTCAGAAAAGGTGAATAACAAATATCAACTTCGGTTCGTTTATTCAGGAGAGTAAAATTATGAGAGGTATATCAATATTTGCGTTGTTGTTGCTGTTCAATGTCTCCACGGCAGTAGCATATATAGACTGGGTCCGTCCGAATAGCAGCTATGGTGCTAATGATGAGGTTAATGCTTTAGCGATCGATAGCGAAGGAAATTGCTATGTAACCGGAAATGCCAACGGTCCCTATCCCGCTGAAAGTGATTTCCGAACCATTAAATATGACCTTGATGGTAATGTATTATGGACGGCATCATACGACGGAATTGCGCAGGAAGCTGATGCAGCCACTGCCATTGCCCTCAGCCAGAATGGAAATGTGTACGTAACGGGTAACGCTAAAAAAGCCTGGTATGATGACGATATCGCTATCGTCAAATACTCCTCCGACGGCGAGCAAATATGGGCGAGAAATTTCACCGATTATGATACCTATAACGATTTCGCCAAGGATCTCGACACAGATGATTTTGGGTCTGTTTATGTTGCCGGAAGCATCGGGAATGATGCGGTTTTGATAAAGTATGATCCAAACGGCTCGGTAGAATGGACGAGACTGATTGACAGCGGTGATACGGATTCCGGGGAGAAAGTTATTGTTGCACCCGATGGATATATCAGGTTGTTGGTCAAGCACGATGATGACTTTGCGGTCGCCTGTTATAACCAGTCCGGAGATTCTCTCTGGATGACGATTCATGATTTCCGTACCGATATCGATCGTCCTTATGATATGGATATCGACGCAGACGGAAATGTTTATGCGGTCGGGTCTGTTTATAATGTTGTAGACACCACTCTCAATGACTGGGGTATTATAAAGGTTGCGCCAGAAGGCGATATCCTCTGGGAAAATGTGTATGATGGTCCGGCACAGGAACTGTCATGGGATACCCCTTATGCTGTTAGCACACTGCCTTCCGGGGGCGCTTACGTAACCGGTCTTGCTCGGAGCTCTTCCGGTTCCACCGACCTTACGACAATTAGATATGATGAATCGGGAGTTCGGATTTGGATAGATTTTTATGATTCCCCTTACGGTTCAACCGAAGGGGGTAACGATGTCCGGTTTCATCCTGACGGAGGATGCGTTGTCGTCGGTTACTATTCCGACGCCACTTATCAGTATGCTTTGGCTATAAGATATGATGAAGATGGTAACCATCAATGGAAAGAATTATGGCGGGATGGACACACCAATCTAAATGCCCTTGCGCTCGATTCGAGTGGAGATGTAATTGCGGCCGGGTATAGCTCAATTAATTACCTAACGATGAAATTTCGAGACGATTATGAAGTAGACGTAGAAGTGCTGATGAAGCCCGGCATCTATCCTATATCGCTACCTGCCGAAGAGGATTCCTTCCGTTTCACGGGAGTGATCAGGAACAACACGGGATCAAACCAAACGATTGACCTTGCAGTGCATCTCACGCTACCGAATGGTCAGAGCCATGGGCCCCTTAATTTGTATCGGAATATTCAGCTCGATGCCTATGAATACCTTAGTGTGGATCCGGTTTATCAGGCTGTACCCCAACAAGCTCCTGCCGGCACCTATATTTACTACGCGACAATCGGTGAATATCCCAGCCAGGTGATTGATAATAGTTCCTTCCGGTTTACGAAATCCGGTTCAAACCGCGGTTATGAACTGACGGATTGGAATATACCGGGATGGTTTGACAGGAGTTCAATTGTCAGCGATACACCCGGGCACACGAGCCTGCTCCAAGCCTATCCAAATCCATTCAATGCGACAACAACCATCAATTATCGGTTGCCAGAAGCATCTTTTGTTAAGCTCGATGTTTTCAATTTACTCGGGCAGGAAGTGACGATATTAGAGGATGGCTATAAGAAAGCCGGTCACCATACCGTTAGCTGGGATGCTTCCACACAGTCTTCCGGAGTTTATTTCTACAAATTGGAGGTGAACGGGGAGGTTGTCACAAAGCGTATGACGCTGGTAAAATAGCTTTTTTGTCATTCGTTGAAAGACGTTAGAGAGAATGTGTTTTATAAGGGGCAGCTCTGAAATGGGAGGCGCAAGGCTCTCGGCAATTCTCGGGCCTGCAAAGACTTTTGCTGCTTGTCATTAACTCGATCTCATCGGGGACGGAGCGCGGGATGACGAAGCGATATTTTTGAAGTTTTGAGACGGCATCCGGTACACCCAACAGCACAAATTATGGATTGCTTCACTTGCAGTTACTGCTTCCCGATGCAATCATTCGTGATTAAGTTTTTCACTTGACAAATCACGCTTGAGAAATAGATTAATATTATCCTTATAGGATTGTTACTTTATTATCTTCCTGGCGGATAATATCGCCGATATGCACTATTTTCGAATTGTCATCCTTTAGATTTTAAAGAGTGAAACCTATGATTTGTAAACATTTTATATGTAGTTCGAGCTTACTCGCTTTTATTGCGCTTTTCATTTGCGCATCATCTTTATCAGCACCCTCTATTGACTACATTAAGCATGAAATAGACAACGATTTTAATGGTGCCTGGTGCGTTCACACCGCTGATGTGGACGGGGATTATGATATAGATATTATTGGCGCAGCGAGGTTTGATCATACTATCTCCTGGTGGGAGAATCAGGAAAATGAATTCGTCAGACATGATGTGGATACGAGCACATCAAGAACTCACGGCGTGTTCGCTATTGATATTGATGAGGATGATGACATCGATATTTTAGCCACATCCTGGTATTATGGACAGGTTCTCTGGTGGGAAAATGACGGAAATCAAAACTTCGATAAACATTTGATCGCTGAGGATTATTCGGGAGCCCATAGCATATTCGCTATCGATATCGATGGAGATTTTGATATTGATATCCTGGCATCCGCGGCTACTGCGGATAAAATCTGTTGGTGGGAGAATGACGGGGAGGAGAGTTTCGTGAGACATGTTATAGCAGAAAACTATGATGGTGCCAGAAAAGTATATGCTACGGACATGGATAATGACAATGATGTCGATATACTGGGGGTTGCGATGGATGGAAACGAGATTAGCTGGTGGGAAAATGACGGGAGTCAGGTATTCACCAAACATGCATTGGATGACAATTTTGTTTATGCGCGTGGCGTTTATGCAATTGACCTGGATAGCGACAACGATATCGATGTTTTGGGCGCTGGCAGATATTATGGGCATATTGCCTGGTGGGAAAACGACGGCAATCAGAACTTTACGAAGCACATTATAGACCAATCCTGCAACGGCGCATCCAGTGTTTTCGCAGCGGATTTTGATCTCGATGAAGATATTGACATTATTGGAACCGCTCGTTAT
>WJIR01000259.1 GCA_014730175.1 Candidatus Zixiibacteriota bacterium | reverse complement strand
GGGGCACCCGACAGCACTTGATAATGGGGGAGTTATCGTGGCGTCAGGTCGCCGGACCTGACGCCTTTTCTGACCCGACGGTACCCACATAAGCCCTTGCTACGGACTCCATGGTTAGCGAATCTTTGGGTAAGGACATCCCATAGCACAAAAAAAACGCCATGTGGTATGCATGGCGTTTAATCAGTAAATTTGGTTGATAGTTTTATCTCTTGAAAACCCTATACGATACTTTAGATTCCTTCTGTTCAGGATAGTCGAAGGTGATTGTGATCTCGCCGTTTTTCCTGTCAACCGGCGGTATATTCTCCTCCTCTAAAACCGCTTCGATCTCGTACTTATGCCCTTGTTCTTTTTCCACCGTATTGAATGTCAATATGTCGTTAGAGTCCTTAATATCGAGAATTTTAAGTTCTTCATTATCGTTATTCATCGAGATGTGGATTTTCTTCCTCAGATGTTCAGGGCGCAGGTTTTGACCCCTGACCATATAAACGAATGAGTTGGGCATCACATCGATATCCCCCATTATCTCGCCTTTAATCTGAAGCCTCGCATACGGCTCCCGCTCCAAATTGGAATGAACGACAACATGTTCATTAACTTTACCTATCGGCAGACCGGGTGAGATGGTTACTTTAATGGGGATTTCATTAGCATGACCCCCCGGCTGATCTTTGAGTTCCTTTGCGGTAATATGCGGGGATGTTGTTTCAATTCTGGTTACTTCTGCGCTCTCTCTATCCTGAGTTGTAATATAGCTGGTAAATGTCTTGGTTTCGTCCTTTTTTAGCCTTCCGATGCGCAAATATGGTCGTCTGAATCCAAAGTAGATCTCGATTTTACCGGTGACTGTGACTACCGATGTTGGTTTTTCGGGATCATTTGATGAAACTCGGATAGTTTTTTTCTGTGAACCGAATTTCTTGCCGGTGGAAAACTTAACCTCGATTTCTCCTTCCCCACCCGGGGGAATCGCCTCCTGGGTCATCACGGCGGCGGTGCATCCTCACGATCCTTTTGCCTTAATCAATTTAAGCGGAGCGTTTCCGACATTCTGAACCTTGAATACATGGAAAACAGTTGTGTCTTGTGTCAGGTCTCCAAAGTCATAGGTTTCTTCGGGAAAATGGATAATCGGTGAAACCTTAGTGTCAAGATCAGGCCAACCGGTCTCGCTGTCAGCAAGGGCAAGATTCGAAACACAGATCGTGAAAGCCATTAAAATCATGATAAAAAAGGAAGTTCCAATATTAAAAAATCGCATATAATTACTCCTTGACCGCGCATTCAATTTTCTTAATACGCTAAATTCCTTGATAAGTTCTCAAAGTATAATTTCGGCTATCGATGAAAACAATTTATTCATAGAATAAAATATATAAAACAGTCGAAAATCGCAAGCAATTAACCGAAGTTTTACAATTTATTGAGTGACCGGGAATTGATCGCTATTGGTGCGATTTTCTCATAAATTCCCTTATCGGTAGCGAAAGCACGTCCGAGGCGAGTAAGACTTCGGTTAGGTTTGACTGATTGTTGTGTATTATCCGGATTAAGGATAACCATAGAGTCCGGTGTTATAACTTCTTTCGGTTTGGTTGGTTACATAAATCCCCGGAGCGCCCTCGACCGGACATTTATATTCACAGATACCGCACCCGATACAGAGATTCTCAACCACATAAGGAACTTTGATTACTCGGGATGAGCCATCGGGATAGGTATATTCTTCTTCATTGAATTGAATAGCTTTTTCGGGTGTGGGGCAATGCTCCTCGCAGACAATGCAGGGAGTGCCGTCTTTATAAGGCAGACACCGGTTTTTGTCGAAAAATGCTAAGCCGATTATAGTCTTGTGCTTGGTTTCCATATCGAGCTCTTTGATAGCATCTGTTGGACAGACTTCGGTACAAAGCGTGCAGTTGAATTCGCAGTAGCCGGTAGCAGCTACGCCATAAGGTGAAAGCAGGCTTTCCCATCCACCTTCCAGCAATGATGGCTGAAGAAAATTACCGGATGTTGCGCAGGCGCGGATACATTGATAGCAGCGGACACAGCGCTCCACAAATTCCTTTTCCGAAACAGTTCCGGGAGGTCTTATCAATTTAGAGGATTCATCCGGACGAATAAAGGATATGCCTGTAAATGCGGCTCCGGCAATTCCGCCAGCTCCGGCAAACACCAGCTTTCTGCGGGTGAAATCAGTTTTATGCTGTTGCGCCGCACCTGTGAAATTTATCGTGATGACGTTTTCGGGGCAAGTATCGACGCAATTAAAGCATTGTATACATTCCCTGAGCTCGGTCTCATGATAATCATCGGGAATAGCGTTTGTTTTGCATACATCCTGGCATTGAGCGCACATCGTGCATCCATCTTCGTCAACTTTCCTTGTCAATATCTGAGGCTTGCAAAGCAAGCCCAAGAGGGCTCCGAGGGGGCAGACACTCTGACAAAAAGTTCTTCGGCTATAAAGCTCGAAACCGATAATTATGGTGAAAATCAAACCGAGTACGAAAGCCGATTGGAAGAAGTACGGTTCCAGCGGTAGAAGACTATCGACCATCGATGATTGTATCTGAAGCAACGGTATCTGTAGCGGTTTAATATTAAATAAAAGGTTAAAGATGAAATTGAAAGATTTAACTAAGATCGGCAGTATCACAACCGTGAAGGTGCGAGTAATCAAAGAGATCGGATCGAGGTGATAAACAAGCTGAAACCCGAGGATAGACGCCACCAGAAATCCGATCAGCAAGTAGTATTTTAAATGATGAGTTTTGTTGAGTTTGTATCGATTAGCCGTATTCCCTATTCTGGAGGTAAGGTCTAAAGTCGTTCCCATCGGGCATACCCATCCACAAAATACCCTCCCCAAAAGAAGAGTAGCGATGATAACCACTACCGAAATAAACATTGCGGGGATGATTGCGCGGGCTGCTATAATTCCGGTTACGGCAAGTAACGGATCGGCGCGAAGGAAAAGGTCAACCGGAATCAACCTTCCGGAAATCTCCGAAGTTATCCAGAAGAGGTAAAGAAAAAAAAGGAAGAATAATACCTGTGTGACAATCCTTAGCTTGCGAACGGTCAAATCGTCTCGATCCGTAAGTTCATTTTCTCGATGTCGATCTCACCCAAACCATACTCGGGACCGTTTATGATATATCCGATATCGGTCGGCTTTTTCCCGAATAAATCGGTAGCATAGGCATCAGCCGTTCCGATATGGGGGCTTGCTATTATAGTGTCCAACCTCTCTACATCGTCGAGATTACCCCCCTGAGGACCGTTAGCCTTTAAAATTCGGGTTGCATCTATAATAGTCAACTCCGGCTTTACAAAAGCTGCGATTTCGGGAAGATACTGATGAATTTTCCAGTGTATCCTGCCGCGCATTCCACCCATAACACCCATTAAATTTTTCATCCCGAGGGTGAGTTCGGCTATGCCATGATGTTTGGCTATGGGCACATTTATGATACAATCAGCTTCCATCGCCAATGAGTAGAAAGCCCATTTCTTAAGATGAGTAGCTTCCGGCATGTCATATTCCTTGTAGCCGGCATCCGCCATGTATGAGACAATCGCTCCGGCATCCTCAGCCGCCTCCGCTATCCCGGAATTAGCATAGCATCGCTTGGGATTGTTGCAGGTATTATCGAACACAAGCACTTTGTCGGCGCCGGATTCGAAGCATAGTTTAATCGTTTCGGAGACCACCTCCGGCGTGGTGTTGGCTGCCTGCTCCGGTTTTCTGTCCCATCCGATATTGGGCTTAACGACAACGGTATCGCCTTTTTTGACAAATCTCCCCATTCCCCCAAGAAGTGCAACAGCTTTGCGGGTATTCTCGGCAGGTGAGCCGTTTTTCACCACCACAATCGATGGCAGTTCGTTTCCAGGGATTTCCGCCCACAAGCTTCCCGATATACCCAGCATAGTTCCGGCGGTTAAAAGCCCGGTCGTTTTGATAAATTCTCTCCGATTGGTGTGTCCTGACATTGATTCCTCCTGAGTTGGTGTAACGCTAAATATATCTTATACGTCTGAACTTATCAAGAAGATTTACTATTTAGCGAATAATTTGATACACTGATTTCGTCTTGTATTAGTTTTAAATTCGGTGTATATTGGTGGTGATAAAAACGCAGTTTTAAACGGAGGAGAGTAGATATGCCGCAAGTTGATTGGATGTATTTTCGTAAAGGGTGAAAATCATCGGCTAAAGCAGAAAGTTTTCTGAACGAAAATGGCGTGGACGTAAGAGATATAACTATCGCGAACAAAGAAAAACTTAAGGAAAGGGAAGCTCTGGATTTGGTCGCAAAGGCTGATAAGTTGTATCTCGCAAAGGGGAAAAAGCTGGTGTCGTATGATCTTAGGACTGAGAATCCAAAGAAAGCAGATATGTTAGAGATGATGCTGGGGCGAACCGGAAATCTGAGGGCGCCAACAATTGTCAACGGCAAGACGGTGATTGTCGGATTTAATGAGGAGGTTTTTAAATCGGAGTTAGTCGATTAGGAGTAGTTTTCGTGGCAGACGGGCTTGTCTGCCTCCGGCGGGGAAGTCTGCAGCCTGCTTCGATATGTCAGAACCGATATAGTACCGGACTACCCCCCGACTCAGTAGTGCGGATATTACTGTCTGCGGTAGGATTTGGAGGTGTTGGACAGGATTAAGCCAGAGGTTTGCAGGTGTGCGGCCTATCCGAAAAAAATATCCTCACTCACTGGCAGAGATTACACTTGTCTAAACGATAAAGCGGTATTATAATTGGTTAAGAGCGTTGTTTCTATAAAATCAAACAAAGGAGCCGATAGTGGCTGTCATTGCGATATTTAGCGGTTCATATTGTCATGGAGAAGATGTAGCAGGCAAGGTTGCCAAAACACTCAACTACGAACGGCTTGAAGATAAATTACTGGAGGAAACCTCGAAACGATTTAATGTTTCCGAGGATAAACTGGTTAAAGCCATGACCGGATCTACCTCACTTCTTTCCAAGCTAACTCGTGATCGTCAGAAACATATAGCTTATTTAAGATCGACACTGGCGGATCTGATCCTCGATGATAATCGTATTTTCCATGGATACGCGGCACACCTGCTGCCTTCGTCAATTCCCCATGTTCTGAAAGTTTGCTTGATTGCGAATTTTGAGTATCGAATCCAGCAACTTACGGAAAAGGAAGGAAAAGGGGAAAAGGACGCTAAAAAGGCAATCAACAAGGATGATGAGGAGAGGCTTCAGTGGACCAAGCTGCTTTTTGAAAAAACTCCGTACGACGAAAAGCTCTACGATATCCTCATACCTATGCAAGAAACCAAAGTAGACGAGGCGGTTAAGATCATAACTGAGAATGCGCTCAGTGAACCGGTGAAAACCACGGTTGCATCCCGCAGGGCGGCTGAGGATTTCCTTCTTGCAAGCAAGGTGAATATCGCATTAGTTGAAGCCGGACACGATGATCTTGAGGTTTATTCCAATAAGAGCAAAGTCACAATATTGATAAATGAGTACACCTCACGCCTGGGGCAGCTTAAGAAGGATTTGGAGAAAATCGCCAGGGGAGTTAAGGGCGTATCCGGAATTGAAGTGAAAACAGGACCTAAATATACACCCCCGGCGATTAATCCATTCTCAAATATCGAGGTTCCTCCCAAGATTTTACTGGTCGATGATGAGAAGGAGTTCGTTCATACCCTCTCGGAGAGACTCCTAACGCGGGATTTGGAAACATCGGTTGTTTATAACGGTGAGGAGGCGTTGAAATTCGTAGAGAAAGATCAACCGGATGTGATGGTTCTGGATTTGATGATGCCGGGTATCGATGGTATCGAAGTGCTTCGGCAGGTAAAAAGTAAACATCCCGATGTTGAGGTGATAATTCTCACGGGTCACGGTTCCGAGCGTGAAGAGAATCTTGCGAGGGATTTGGGCGCATTCGCATATCTACAAAAACCGGTGGATATTGACGTGCTTTCCAAGACCATGAAGGATGCATACAAAAAAGTTAGCCAGGTTAAGACGGATATGGATGGTGAAAATCAGGACCATGAGGAAGATAAATAGCGTTGAGGTAAAATAATGGCACTATCCACCGAAGTCCATTCCAATCCAATGAATGACGATGAATCCCCTCTCTCGGTAATGCCTCGCTACAGAAGGCTGTGGCGCTACTCGATTTTTATAACAGTCGTAGTTGCGGTTTTCCCTTTGTTGATCATGACCGCACTGAATTACCAATTGGATAAGTCTTCATACCGCTCCGAAAGCCGTTACAAAATCGCCCGGATACTTTCCAACACGAAAAGAACCTTATCATTCGTGGTGCAGGAACGTCGTTCCGTTCTCTCATTGATCATCAAAGAACATCCCTACGCCGACCTTGTGAATCAGAGCAATTTACGTTCCACCTTGAAGAATCTTCAGGATTCCTTCGGCGGATTCGTTGACCTCGGCGTGATTAACTCCGATGGATATCAGATCGCTTATACCGGGCCTTACGATCTTAAAGGGAGAAATTACAAAGATCAGGATTGGTTTCACGAAGTTAATCTGCGCGGTGTCTATGTGAGCGATGTATTTCTGGGATTACGCGGATTCCCGCATTTCGTGATCGCATTCAAACATTACGATGGTAAAGGTAATTTCTATGTCCTGAGGGCAACGCTGGACATGGAACTGCTCACCGACCAGATCTATTCCCTGGAACTTGATAGGAGCACGGACGCTTTCATCATAAATGAGGATGGAGTGCTTCAAACCGCTTCTGCCTTTTACGGAGATGTTCTGGAAAATGTCGATAGGAAAATCCCTCCGCATAGTAGACTGAGAGAAGTAGTCGAAGTCTATGAAAGCGACGGTAACTGGTTTACATCAGGCTATGCTCATATCGCTGACACTCCCTTTATCCTCATGGCGATAACTCAGCAGAACAATCCGCTCACGCACTGGGTTCAGACTCAATCTGAACAGATATGGTTTTTGGTCGGCGGCATAATCGCCATTTGTCTGGTGACATATTACAGTACTACCCGCTTGATTAACAAACTAAAAGAAGCCGACTTGCGTCGGGCTAAGATGATGCATAATATCGAGTACACTAACAAACTGGCTACTATCGGCAGGATGGCGGCGGGTGTTTCCCACGAGATTAACAATCCTCTGGCGATAATAAACGAAAAAGCAGGCTTGTTGAAAGATATGGTTAATTTTAACGAGAATTTTCCTGCCAAGGAAAAGACCTTAAAGCTGATTAACTCCATTCTATATTCGGTGGATCGATGCAGTAAAGTGACTCATCGCCTCCTCGGCTTCTCGAGAAGAATGGATATGCAGAAAGAGTTGATAGATCTCGAACACCTGCTGAAGGAGGTTGTTGGTTTTCAGTCCAAGGAGATCGCTCTCAGGGGGATAGATGTAAATTATGATATCGAAGAGGACTTGCCTTCAATTGAAAGCGACCGGGGTCAATTACAACAGGTATTCCTTAATCTGTTTAATAATGCTATCACGGCAATGGATCACGAAGGACGAATCGAAATCTCTGCCAATCGGGTGGGCAGTAAGGAGGTAGCGGTAACCGTGAAGGATAATGGAATCGGGATACGGCCGGAAAATTTAGAACATATATTTGAGCCGTTTTATTCCACGAAGGGAGATTTCGGAACCGGTCTGGGACTATCGATAACAAATGATATTGTAAACAAACTGGGTGGGCGAATAGATGTAGAAAGTGAAGTTGGCAAAGGAACCAGCTTTACGATAACCTTACCAATTAAACGTTAATGCCGGGAGAGGATATGGCTAAATTCCGGGTTTTGCTTGTCGATGATGAAGAGGAGCTGGTGACAGCTTTAGTTGAGCGCCTGGGCTACCGGGGAATAGATGCTGAGTTCGCATTGAACGGCAGCGAAGCTCTTCAGAAGATGCACAATGCTAACTTCGATATTGTGGTGTTGGACCTTAAGTTGCCTGGGATGGACGGTATGCGGGTACTGAAAAACATAAAAATGGATCATCCCGAACTTCCGGTTCTCCTTATAACCGGTCACGGCTCCCCCGGGGACGGTTCTACTGAGATACCTGAGGGAGCACACGATTATCTACCGAAGCCGATAGATATCGAGGTTTTGATCAAAAAGATGCAGGAGGCGATTGCACATAGTGGCTCCTGAGGATAAGAGCGAACAGGAAAAATTATTAAGGGAAAAAGGACTGTCCTTTTTCGGAGCTATCGCTGCTTCGGTTTCACATGAACTGAACAATGTGAATTCGATTATTGAGCAAACTGCCGGTTTGTTGGGAGACCTGCTTGCCGGAGCGGAGCTGGGGCGACCTATCAAAGAAGAACAACTTCAGCGAGTGCGAGATAGAATCGAGAAGCAGACTCACCGCGGGACACGGATTATAAAACGCATGAACACCTTTGCACATTCGGTGGATTACCCGATTGCTGAAATTGAGATGAATGCTTTAATCGAAAACATAATCTCCCTGTGCAAACGCTTGGCTAACCTCAAAAAAGTGGAATTGGAAGCGGAGATGCAATCTGACCCGCTGAGTATTAATAGCAGTCCCTTTTTGATTCAGCAAGCGCTCTTTCTTGTTATGAGAAATTACTTCATTAGCGATCTCGCCGGTGAGACAATCAGTGTTGTGCTGGAACCAGACAAAGAGGGCATTGTTATAATAATAGAGACGGCAGCCGCGGAAGAAGTTGAGATTGAGGATTTAGACTATATAAAATTGGTGTTAAATCAAATCCAGGGTAATATCAGCAATCAAAGCAACAGCGAAAAAACCCGTATCATGCTGAAATTCCCGGATCTGAGTCATTAGAACTGCAAATAACGATGAAATTGTAGTATGATTGGAGATAGTAAAAATGGCTAATATACTCCTTATTGATGATGAAGAAGAATTCACGGAAGTACTTTCCGCGCGGATGGAAACCCGCGGCTTTAATGTGGATGTTGCCTCTTCGGGAGAGGAGGGTATCGATAAAGCAAAAGCTAAAAGCTACGATGCCGTGATTCTTGATATGGCTATGCCCGGTATGGACGGCATGGAAACATTAAAGCATCTACTGAATATTCGCCCGGGTCTTCAGATAATAATGCTTACAGGACACGCAACTGTGAATAAAGGGGTGGAAGCGGTGAAGTTAGGCGCGGCGGACTTCTTGGAAAAACCTGCTGAAATCAATCTGCTTGTGGAAAAAATCAAACAGGCACAGGAGAAGACCGAGATACTGTTTGAACAACAACTTGATAAAAAGCTATCCGATATTATGAAGAAAAAGGGGTGGTAGACTTTATTGATTGACTGGTTTACGAAGGGTAGGCATAGTACCTACCCTATTTTTATGAAAAGTATACTACTTTATTAGAGTCATTCTCTTTTTACTCGTGAAATCCTCTGATCGTAAAACATAGAAGTATACACCCGATGAGTACCTTTGAGCATCCCAATGAATGTTATGGTAACCTGCTTCCAGATCTCTGTTAACAAGAACCTCTACCCGTTGCCCAAGGATGTTGTAGATCTCCAACTCGGTTTGCGATGCAACCGGCAGATCAAAGCTTATTATGGTCTTCGCATTGAATGGATTAGGGTAATTCTCATGTAATTTAAACGCAGTTGGCAGTTCGCTTTCGGATTTCTCGAACCAGTTCTCGATATCCCAGTCTTCAGAGCCACCCCTTGCCATATTATCCATCACCGTTACCCCAAACATGGACGAATCCTCGGGCCAGAATGGGTAATCGCCTGCGTAAGATACATATTCGTAATCACCGGGAACGGCATAAATTGAAATATGCTGCACCACGTTTGGAACAATCGCAATTTCATACGGCAGCATATAGAAATTCCTCAGGAGCTTCAATGCGCATGAAGGATAACCTCCAACCGGTCTGACTATCAACCATATATCCGGGCGAATACAGCCGCCGGTACAGTTCTCTAAGATGCCGGTGTATGTGAAGCTACCTCCTCTCGGAACTATCACTGGAGGACCATCATCCGGAATCATATCAATGAAAACATCCGCTTCGCACCCATGGATTGTCTTGACTGCTTCATTATTGTTCTCGTTATACTCCGGTATTTCCTGATTCGGATCCACTCGCACATAGATATCTCTGGGGAGACTATCGGGAACAACGTAAGTAACGGAAACGGTATCTACCTCGCCTGCTTCCATACTACTGATTATTTGGACACCATTTATAGGATTTACTTGAATATTCGGATCGCCGTCGTAGAACCGAACCTTTACGTTTGATACAGGCTCCGATTCAGCATCACAATAAACTTCGGCGAAAATGGTTATGAGATCACCTGGTGTTGGACGGACATTTGAGAAAAATATTCCATTTTCATTCACACCAACATCTGCATTAGAGGTCCAGACCGTCACATACGCTTGAGATGTATCCGAAGTCGCTCCATGCGTATCCGTGACAATCAAACCTACATATCCCGAATAGATGTAGTCCCATGTGTAATGGCAAATCGAGTCCGTGCAATCTCCAAAGAAACCATCACCATCGATATCCCAGGAGTACTCCACGATATAATCTCCATATGCGGAATCCGGATCGAAAGAGCCTGTACCATCGAAAATAATCTCCTGCCCCGGTTGTCCCGCATAAGGACCTCCAGCATCGGCGACAGGCGGATTATTCCCATAATGAACCTTAATAGTATGCACTTCCGTGTCATAGAGAACTGAATCGCTATTATCTGCCACTCGTAGAGTTATATTATAAAACGCCAGCGTATCGCCTTCGGGAATGGTGTAACCGGGATTGACGGCGCTCTGTCCTGCGGCATCCGGATTATCCCAATCATACCCATTTGAATTATCAAAATCCCACAACCACTCAACTATCTCCAAATCAGGATCCTGGTGATATGAGTCACTTCCATCCATTTCAAATTGAGTCAAAGGCGCAACAGATTCAGGAGCGTCGATCACTGCTACCGGCCGCAATCCAAACAGGTTTGGTTGCAGAACAAGAAGCGCCCAGGCATCATCCTTCAGGTTCCCCCATCCGTTGGGCGGCCAGTTTCCGCTTTGTTCCTGCGTGTCAACCAGATGATTAGCGTATTCATCATACCATTCTATGCTTCCGATAAGATTCACAGGCTCCGGTTCATTGAATTCATTAACCGCAATTCGGCACCCCTTAGCGACACCATACATGCTATAGTAAAATCCAACGTTGTATTGAGAACCCCATGCAGTTTCCAAGTATGACAATGCTCGCTGATATCGATCGTTTGTATAAGGGATATCACAGAATGATAATTCACACAGTCCGGCTCCTGTTGCCGGGATCCCGTCTCTATGTATGCTGGTTTGATAATTAAAGGCACCGTCATAATAACCGCCGCTAACCTGGCTGGCGCCAGCCCATAAATCGAGTTCATCTTTTACGAAACCGGGACAGCCTATGAGCCAATTAGTTTCCGCCGCTTCTATCCCGATTGCAGGCCATTGGGACACCGAGTTATCGGAATCCCCATAATTAGCTTCATACCGCCAACCACCTCTATAATAACCACCACCGGCTTCATTTTGTCCCCAAGCGCAGTAATCGACCATATCTACCACTAACTCTCGATAAGTACGGCCTATAATACCGTCCGGACCATTGGGAGCCACCAAATCCGGGGCGCCGGAGCCTAAAGGTCCTGAGGCTACCATTGCCATCATAACCATGCCGATCTGGTACATGGTATTACCGCCATGAGGATAGACCCCCAGTCCATTATCGTCTTCGTTACCAGGTACAATTTCTTCCGGATCACCATAGGTCTGAGTACCGATCTCCTGCACGTCCAAGCGAGATGTTAGATAGTCCAAACCGGCTTTGACGTATTCGGCATAAATATCCTCGTCGTAATCATTAATTGGCAGATGGTTCTGATTTTCAAAAGACAAAACTGCTAATGCAGTAGTGGTTTCATCATAGTCACCTTCATCCCATCTACCATCTCCTTGTTGCTGGAGATACAAATAGCGCAATCCCTTTTCGATAGCGGCGTTCACCTCGACTTCGAAATTCAGAGGTGCGACTTCTATTTCAACCGTATCCTGGTCCGAAAAAGAATTCGCATCGGTAACTGTTAACACTGCTCTTTTCGGTCCCATAGAGTTATAAGTATGGTTTACCGCAATGTATTTGGAATTGGTCACATCTCCGCTTTCGGGGGGCGTTCCATCTCCGAATTCCCATGTATAGGTATAAGGAGCCGTACCTCCGTGAACATTTCCCCAAATAACGAGCTCATTTCCCGGCCAGGTATAAGGATAAACATTCCCCGGCGTATTTCCAGGCATTACATTCACCCTCAGATCCTGCGCATTAGAAATAATCGGTGCGAAAATAAATATGGTAATTAGAAAAACCAAGTACGCTTTTAGTTGATTGCTGAGTTTCATAGATTCCTCCACTATTGAGTATTAAATATGAACGTGATACACAAATAATAAAATTAATCCACCTCCCTTCTTATTATCATAATTATGATTACAGTACCCTTTTAATATATATAAACACCCTGAATGATGGTTCATAGTCGCATTACACAGTCAATTAATTACAAAAGTCGCACCAATAAAGACATAATTAGTTGTCGTCCTTCCCTTTATGATGACCCGTGTCATATTCGCCTAATGCTCCGAACACCAGAGCCAAATCCCTCTGACGTATTTCAGTTTTATTGAATATAACAATTCCCAAACGAAGAAGATATAACAAATAAATTACATAATGTCAAGAAATATATTTATATATTTACAAATTAATAAAAACTTAACCTGTATTATTCATAAATGTTATAATTGGTAACGAAAAGCCTGTAAAATATCTTATAGCCTCAGAAAGATCGCTTCCTTGCTCTGCTCCGCACCGTGTCCCGATGCAACCGGGGCAATGACAGCAACATAAGCCATTGCGAGCCTGAGGATTGCCGAGAGCGGGCAATCTATAGTTCTTATGCAGCGCCTAAACATAGGATTGTGAGTCAGATTGCTTGCTCGCTTTAGGAGGGTTCACGCATCCGTGGCGTGTCTACCATTTGGGTGTTTTATAGATTTAGATCATTTACAAATTAGAATAGAAGATTTCAAAAAACGCCGGAAGAGCGAGCAAGCCAGATGCGCCTAAGCCTCCCGCTACTGTGTGCAAAACTTATAAATAATACGGGTGAGGAATATTGGGAAGCGAGATAAATAAAAATGGAAAAGCCACTCTTTCGAGCGGCTCTTCCACTGCTATGGAGGTACTACTATGATGGTTCGGCTTTTCAGCCTGAAACCTACCATAAGAACCGGGGATTGTCCTTATGGCGTCCTTTACGAAAACGAATATAACACAAAAATGTTCCCTTGCAAAGAACTTTTTTCAAAAAAACCGTTTTTTTTCTCCGTTTTATGTTATTGCTAATTATTTCTACTATTATTTGTTCCCATCTCTGATTATTGGCGTACGTCCCCGCATATTAAACACTTAGAGCTTTTCTTCGATTCTTTTTAAGGTTTCTTCCATACTATTAATTCGGCTTTTTATATCCTCCATTTCCTCACGTTGTTCCTTTCTATACCTTTCAATAGTCCCTCTTACCTGATCTTCTATCTTACCCATCAGTTTTTTGGATTGCTCCAAGACCTTTTGAGATTGCTCATCAGCCTTGCCGATTAGCTTTTTCAGGTCCTCGCCTCGTTTAGCGCTGGCTACCTCGCCTTTCGTTATCAACTCGTCGATTATCTCTTCGGCGCGTTTCTTGTCAAGTGAAGCAGCTCCGATAGAAGCTAACGCGGTCTTTTTGATTACTGTGGCTGCGCCCTCACCTTTCCTGCGAATGAGTTCTTTGAACAAGTTACCGGACGCTTTAAGGTCGTTCCAGGATTTCACTTCGGACTTGAGAATCGTGGTTAAAACCTCTCCGGTGATATCCTTTTTAGTAACATTGTCCATTACCTCGAATTCCACACCTTCTTTGACCATTTGTGAGAGCTCCTCCATGGTCACCATCTTTTTGGTTTCCGTATCGTAGAGCCTACGATTTTTGTACCTTTTGATCAAACGCATTATTCCATCCTCTCGGTTTAAGAAATTTCACATAATATAGTGCTTTGCACAATAAAGTCAATTGAAAAATTCCTAATTTCAATACTATCACTCGGACAAAACTTTTTTAATTGTCCGTAACGCTATGATAGCTATTAGATTGCTTTAATGATTCGAATCACCGACTAAGCATAATGATTCCTTGTGCGGTGCAAAAGATCGCTAACCCATATTATTCAAAAAAGCAAATAAACCGTAGCCGAAGGTTTATCCTTCGGGGATTTTACAACAATAAGCAATTTACAGTCTGGAATTTGGAGTCCAGAAAAGAGCTGGAAGCGCAAGGATTCCGCTATTGATTAGGGAATTTATGAATAATCCAGGTAAGAAATAGCGGATTATTCCCACTCAATAGTTGCCGGGGGTTTGCTGGAGATATCGTAAACCACGCGATTTATCCCTTTAACTTCACGGGTAATACGGGATGATACGGTTTCGATGACATCATAGGGGATTCTTGCCCAATCAGCGGTCATGCCGTCCACACCGGTTACCGCTCGGAGGGCTACGGTGTTCTCGTAGGTGCGCTCGTCTCCCATTACACCTACTGACTGAATCGGTAACAGAACACAGAAGGCTTGCCAGATATTGTTATATTCCCTGGTTTTCTTAAGTTCGCTCATAAAAATATGGTCAGCCTCTCTAACTAATTCCAACCGAGATTGAGTTACAGTACCGATAATTCTCACTGCTAAACCTGGTCCCGGAAATGGATGACGGTCCAAAAACTGCTTTGGTAATCCTAACTTTTTTCCAACCTTACGAACTTCATCCTTGAACAGCTCCTTCAACGGTTCCACTACTTTCAATTTCATCCTTTTAGGTAAACCTCCAACGTTGTGATGGGACTTTATAAGTGCGGATGGTCCCTTGAAGGATATACTTTCTATCAAATCGGGATAAAGAGTTCCTTGCGCCAAAAAGTCGACTTTCTCGGATTCAGCAACTTCTGTGAAAACCTGGATGAATGCCCTGCCGATTATCTTCCTTTTTCGCTCAGGATCTTTAACGCCTTTAAGTCTCCTCAGAAATAATGATGAGGCATCTATATGTCGGAAATCAAGTTCGGGGTATTTTTGGAAAGCGGATTTTACCTCGTCTACTTCGTTCTTTCTCAAAAGACCGTTATCGACAAATACCGCAATTGTATTTCTGCCAATAGCTTTTGAAAGCAGTAAAGAGCAGACGGCGGAATCAACTCCTCCTGATAAAGCACAGATAACTTTGGAATCGCCAAGACGCTCCCGAAGTTCGTCAACCATCTGATTAACGAATCTCCCGGGAGTCCAGGAAGGCTTGCATCCACAGATAGCGTTGAGGAAATTGCTAATAATGGTGTTGCCGTACTCGGTATGATGCACCTCGGGATGAAATTGAATGCCGTAAAATTGATATTTTGGGGAATATACCGCCGCGTTTTTTAGCGATCGGGAGGAACCGATGGATTGGAAGCCCGCCGGTAATCTGGATACATAATCACCATGGCTCATCCATACACGGCTATTATCGGAAACACCATCGAAGAGAGGATTTGATGAAGGGATTTTTAGTTGCGTTGCTCCATATTCCCTGCGCAGCGATTTTGTTACTTTGCCCTTGAAATGCACGATGCTGGCTTGCAATCCGTAGCATATACCCAGAACCGGTACTTTCATATCGAAAACGTAATCCGGAACAGTCGGTGCGTTTTCATCTGTTACCGAAGCGGGACCACCCGACAAAACTATCCCTTTTAAATCCGCTGTATTATCTATTTCGCGTTCGAGGCATGACTGAATCCGGCAATATACTTTCTGCTCCCTTATTTTCCTTGCGATTAATTGCGTATATTGAGAGCCAAAATCTACGATTAGAATCCATTCCATATTGCTTACCACATTTTGGTGAAGTCGGTCCGTCGGATATCCGTGTCTCTGTTATAATGAACATCATCGGTATCGGGGTAATCGATGGTATAATGCAGTCCTCTGGATTCCAGGCGCATTAAAGCAGACCTGATCACCAGCATCGCTACCGCGGAGATATTTCTCAACTCGATAACAGCGGCACGAACCGGATTCTGCTGATAGAACTCCTCAATGTCACGAGCATGAATATACATTCTCTCCAGAGCGCGATTGAGACGCTTATCCGATCTTACTATACCGACATAGTCGGACATAAGGCGTCTGATAGTGTCTTCATCGTGGGAAATCATGCCCCATTCATGGTGATCGAATACGGTTTCATCAATCCAATTTCGGATCCGAGGATATTTGCGGATTTTTTGTTTAGCAAAGGTGGCGTGTATATATTCGGCTACAAACCGCCCCATCGCTAACGCTTCCAATAGCGAATTTGAAGCTAACCTATTCGCTCCATGCATACCGGTGCAGGCGGTTTCGCCGCAGGCGAAGAGGTGTTCGATATTGGTTCTTCCATCCAGATCTACAGCGATACCGCCGCAGAAGTAGTGCGCAGCCGGTACAACGGGAATCGGATCCGAGGTGATATCCACGCCGAATCTCAGACAATTCTGATATATATTCGGAAAACGACTTTGCAAGAATTGCGAACCGAGATGACGAACATCGAGATATACGAACTTATCACCGGTCTTTTTAATCTCCGCGTCTATGGCGCGTGCAACAACGTCACGGGGAGCCAGTTCCTTATCTTTGTGATAATCTGCCATGAAATGACGACCATCGATAGTCATCAGCTTGCCTCCTTCCCCCCTAACTGTCTCGGATATCAAAAATGTCCTGCCTTCCGGGGTGTAGAGGCTGGTGGGATGAAATTGCACAAATTCCATATTTCGTATTACCGCACCCGCTCTGTAAGCCATAGCGATTCCATCGCCTGTGGCGATATCCGGATTAGTTGTATGATAATAGATCCTACCGGCTCCTCCGGAGGCTATAATCGTGCGATGCGAACGAAAAACCTTAACAATCTGATTGGGGACATCTAATGCGTAGACTCCATAGCAGACTCTGATATCCACTCCTTTGGTCGCCGGAGGGACCTTATGGATACCAAGCAGTAGATCTATTGCTATGTGATTTTCAAAGATCGTGACATTATCCCTGGCTCTTATGGAGGTAAGCAAGCGATGTTCGATTTCCCTGCCGGTGTAGTCGGCAACGTGGAGAACCCGACTATGGGTATGTCCACCCTCTTTACCAAGATCGTAATCTTCACCGGGGCTACGTCTTTTTGAATTCTGAGCGGAGAAATTTACCCCCAGCTTAGTTAGCCACTTTATATTCTCGGGGCCTGAACAGACAATAGCCTCAACCACTTCCGGTTTCGATAATCCACAGCCAACCCGAAGGGTATCATTTATATGGGATTCGAAGGAATCCCTGGCAGCGGTAACAGTAGCTATTCCGCCTTGAGCATAGTTAGTATTGCTGTCGGAGTCCCCTTTTTTGGTGAGAATAGCAACCGAGCCTAATTCGGAAAGCTCCAGCGCCAGGGATAAACCGGCTATACCGGAACCGATAATTAAGAAATCATAATCCTGATAGTTGTTTCTCACCAAAATGCAGCTCCGAATCCTTATTTTGATACTTTCCCAATATAATACATATTAAAGCTTTAATTCAACTTATTTAGAATCATCGGCAACAGTATTTCTTCGGATCGTGGCTTCAACACATATATGACATCGAGTGTGTAAAGGGGGAAATTAAGGCGATGGTTGCTCAGTTTTGCTCCATCCTTCATAGTAGTTATGCCGAACTCAGCGTCACTGGACATAAATTTCCGATTTAGCCGTTCGACATCTGCCGATGAGTAACGATGATGATCTCTAAAACCGACGAAATCCATAATCTTCGTCTGCAAACTCTCCAGTGTCTTTTTGAATCCTTCCGGGTTGGCTATACCACAGAATGCAAATACAGGCCGATGCTTCAAGAATTCAGGCCGTTCTGATTCGGTTCCGGCAAGGGAGATAATCTTCTCCGGTCTGAGAAAAACATCGAAAATGTGGGCATCAGGTGCGTATGACCTCACCTTACTCGAGAGATTATCATCGGAGGATTCTTGGTGAGAATTCCTTATTAATATGATATCCGCTCTGGCAAGACTCGAGGGGTGTTCCCGCAGCATTCCTCTCGGTAAGTTAGCGTTCCCGCCGAATGGATTGTCCGAATCCAGAACCACAAAATCCACGTCCCGCCTCAGTTGACGATGTTGAAAACCATCGTCAAGTACAAAAATATCGGGATTGTGGGATTCCAGTATTTTCATACCGACCCGTCGTCGATTTGCGGAAATGCCAAAGATAACTCCATTGAGTTGACGGGATAACATATACGGTTCATCGCCGATGGTATCCGCTGTGGTGGATTCCGGCGGAGGCGACTTGAATATAACATCCTCAGTTCCCTTGCGCATATAACCCCTGCTCAGGATGGCAGGCTTTAATCCTCGCTCGAGTAATTTTTCGCACAACATCCTTACCACCGGCGTTTTACCGGTACCCCCGACAGTAATATTTCCCACCGAAAGAACAGGCTTTGGTAGGCTATGAGCCTTAAAAACGCCGATATCATAACCTTTATTGCGGATAGCCACAACCATCCAATAAAGAAAAGCAAACGGCTTTAAAATCATTTCTATCACGTTTAATTATCTTGCAGATCCCGAATGTTCTCTATGCCCTTCATCCATCGATGAACGCATCAACTTTTGAATCTCTGCCGCGATTGAACTCGCAATGCCTTTATGTTTCCCGGCAAATATTTCTGCCTTTTCCCCCATGGTTGTTCTCATCTCAGAATCGGATAAAACCGAATGAAAAGCAGAATATAATTCATTTGAGTCCTTAACGGACTTAGCGGCGCCTATTTCAATCAAACCGTCAGCTATTTTCCGGCAGTTCTGCATATTCGGTCCGAATAGCGTCGGTACCGACCATGACGCCGGTTCAAGCGGATTGTGGCCTCCGGTATTATCCAAACTCCCGCCCACGAAAGCAATGTCCGCCCATCCATAAACAGTCTTGAGGTCACCCATGGTATCGATGAGAACAATCTGTGCATCTATATTTTCAGGGTCAGTATCGCGATAACCGCTGAACAAGACATATCCCAAATCTATCGATTCGATCTCCGTTCTAATCTCATCGATGCGCCTTAGATGCCGGGGGGCAATAAACAAAATAGATTCGGGGTAATTCAAAAGCAATTCGGAGAAAGCCTCAAGGATTATCTTTTCTTCTCCACGATGCGTAGAACCGGCAACGATTGTGTTTTTGCCTTGTAGCCACTCGGGCTTGGGCAATGTATGGGATCCATTTTCATTAACGGAGATGTCGAATTTCATATTACCGGCTACTTTCACTTTATCCTTATCCACTCCCAAGGCGAGCAGTCGCTCGGAATCAGCAACAGTCTGCATAAAAAAGAAGTCAACCTTATTCAAAATAGACGAGAAAAAGGTCTTCAGGAGTCTATACTTGGTGAAGGATTTTGGGGATATCCTGCCATTGACACAATACAGATTAACGCCCTTGCCGTGGGAGTAGTGAATCAGATTAGGCCAGAATTCCGTTTCGGTTAAGACCAAAGCGGATGGTTGTATTATCTTAAGAGCTCGTTTTACTAAAAATCCGATATCCAGAGGCGCGAAAATGACAGCGCAACTATCCGGTAATGACTTTCGTGCTGTCTGGTTTCCGGTTTTGGTCACCGTGGAAACAACGATCCGCGCTTCCGGTGAAATCGAAAGATACGCCGGTATCAATGCTGATAGTATTCTCACCTCTCCTACCGATGCCGCATGGAACCATATTCTGTTTTTTCCCTTTAAGCATTTCAACAGTCTCTTATCATAAAATGTCAGTCTTTCCTTGATTCCATGTCCTTTAACCAAACCCAGCCATAGCAAGACCGGTGATGCGATGATCGTCAAAGCAACTAATAGTATATTATATATCAGCATCATTTAACCGCTCTTGCATATCCACGGTGAAGCGATTCCGTTAAATCGTTCAGACGGTTCTGTAGATACTGCGCGGATTCGTTCAATTGAGAAGCTTTAGCATCCTTATCTATAAAAATCGGTTCACCAATCGCAATCTCCAGACGGCAAAACGGTTTCGGAATAAGGAATTTATCCCATGAATTCAGCTCCCACGCCGATGAAGCGGAGACCGCTATGGGAGCCAATGCATACCCGCCGCGTGATGCTATATAAGCTGCCCCCGTTTGGGCGATTTGCCGGGGACCTCTTGGGCCATCCGGTGTAATAGCGAGATCATAAGGAGAGTCATCAAGTGCGAGTTCCCTGGCTGCTTTCATACCTCCTTTTGTTGTCGAACCGCGCACCGGATTATAGCCCATTCTGTCTACAATCCGCGCTATGATCTCGCCGTCGCTATGTTCACTTATCATTATTCTTACCCCTCTGTTCCGGTAGACATAGGTTAAGGGCAATATGCGGTTATGCCAGAAAGCGTAAAGGATTTTGGTGCCCCTTTGCCTGTACCGGTTCAATTCATCCTCTCCGTCTAATGAAATCCTCCAGGTGCTGCCCAATAACCTGATAAAGACAGGCCCAATG
>WJIR01000258.1 GCA_014730175.1 Candidatus Zixiibacteriota bacterium | reverse complement strand
GCGTTAGGCTGGACGACCACCTATGAAGATTCCATGATCGATGGTCCTACAATTTCCCAATCTTTCGATCTGGCTCCGGATGAACTTCATGAAATATTTGTAACACCCAATGGGAACATGCAGCTCAGAGCCGGAAATATCGTCAGTTTTTCTGCCACGTCAAGGGACCAGTATGGAAATCCAATTGAGGATTTAATCATCCAATGGGCGGTGGAACCGGATAGTTGCGGCATAATAAATACCGATGGCGTTTTTATTGCGAACAAGATCGGTAACTGCGTGGTAACCGCTTCGGCATTGGGGGTGATAGGTTATTCCGGTGAGATCACAGTTATAGCGGGGGAGTTTGGTGGAATAGAGATAATGAACATACCTCAGCAAGTGGTAGCGGGAAATGGATTCCCGGATTCAGTCGGTTTGCTGGTGGTTGATGTTATGGATAACCGTAAGACTGATTTTGTCGGTGAAGTATATTTCACAAGCACCGACCCTCAGGCGAACATTTACTGGGACCAAGACAATCCGTACCTGTTCACGGAAGCGGATTCGGGATTACATTATTTCGATCCCGATGGTTTTATCCTGAGGACTGCCGGATACCAGAAGCTGATTGTTAATCATGGAACCTGGTTTAAAGAATCCCCCCTTATAAATGTGCTTCCGGCGGGGATTGCCTCTTTTGATATTCCGGCAATTACAGACTCGGTAATTGTCGGTGTTGACTTCGACCTGGTTGTTGAGAATGCGGTTGACAGTTTTGGAAATGCCACCGGAGGTTTGGTCCGTGTAATCGGTTATAAGGGCGTAAGGAATGCGCCGAACGGCTCGCCACCGATCTTGCGGGATGTCAGTGTAACAAACGGGGATGGAAGATCGCCTCAGCGCCTGGTTGCGGTGGATAGCGCTGTGCTGCAATTGTCAACTCCTTTGTTTACCGACACCACTAATACTATACCGATTCATCCCGGTGAATTCAACCAGCTACACTTGAATATCTCCTCGCCACAGGTTACCGGGGAACCGTTCACTCACGGGGAACTCGACAGCACGATCATCATCGCCTACGACTCCTATTTGAATCGGAAGACAGACTTCGATGCCTCCCTGGATTCCAATGCGGTCAGTCTGTATCCGCGTGGAAATGGCGTTATGATAAACAATATATTTGATCAGCCCGATGATTTCGTTGGAGGAGTATGCGATCTCGCCGCGCATGGAACGACATATATAGGTCAGGGAGGATGGAACGAGTTCTGGGCTGCGGCGGCGGATACGTCGGTGGATACCTCGAGGACTTCGTCTTATGTACTTTCTCTGGAATTGCAGACTTTGGAATTGGAACAGGATTACCTGTTTATGAACGATACTGCCAATGTTTATCTCGGAGTATTCAATCCCCTTCAAAACGCGCTTTCAATCGACAGCATTTTTGTGGTTCTGGAATATGAGGGCATCCACGAAGCCTATTGTGTCCCGAACCTCCCCGATCTTCTACCGGGAAGTTCCGAACGGGCATATACGTTGTCATTCATAGTTCCCTGGAATACTGACTCGCTTTTAAGTCCAATAAATTGCCATGTCCATAGCAGTTTCGATGATGTTAATATATTTTCGGAATTCACCGCCGCGCCGGATACGGGATTCTTTGCCGCTCATGAGTTGATTGATATTCATCACCAATCCCTGAAACCGGACTCAGTCATAGTTAATCATCCTTACTCCTTCAGTGTGGATGTCAGCAACAGCTCTGCAAGCGGCATCTTATTAGATGACACCTCCACGTTAGTTGTCACCGACAATTTAGGACATTACTATATTGCTGGAATATCCTCCGCTACCAGATATATCCCGCCGTATCAAAAAGCGACCAATCTGGTTTTCGATTCCACAGCTTTTTCGCCTGAATTTCAAATTGGCTCATATAAACCTGTTTTAAATCTCTATGGGAGCCTGCAGGACTATCCGTATTTGGATGATGGCTTATTGATTGATCACGAGATAGAGGTTAATGAAGGATCCTATTTTACTTACACTTATGGTTCCCTACAACCTGATTCCCTGGTTGCAGGATATCCGGCGGTTTTCAATGTTGAGCTGATGAATGTCGGGGATTTTCCGGTGACTATCGACTCCAGCGGCACCAGCTTTCGGTTTACCGATGGATTGCATGATTATGAAGCGAAAATCGATGTTGAGCATGATACCTACGATGGCATACTCGAGTCAGGCAAATCCATGGTTTACTTCACCGAGGAAACCGTCAGCGATTCGATGATTATCGGCAGATATGAAAGCTGGGTGCGGTTGAAGGGGGTACAGAATGAGGCGCCTATCGATACCATCATCTACTTGAACAGGGACTCTATCGATGTTATCAGCCCGGGGTTACTGCATGTCGATGGATTCTATTCCGTATCTCCAAATTCGCCGTTTGTAAACCTTGGGCAGCAGTTCAACCTGGTATGCCTGCTTCGTAATAGCGGTCAGGACGGCATAGAGAACATAATTATCAGCATGAGATCCGACGGTCACTCCGAATTCCCTGACACCTTGAACATCGACTTTCTTCCGGGACTGATGGATACTCCTTATGTATACGAATACGAGGCAAATGCGGATAGTATATCCGGTGACGAGAGTTTTATTATCACGCCCGAAGGGGGCATCGGTCAATTTTCCGGGGCGCCGGTACAAATCAGCGTACCTCCCGGGAATGACAGCTGCCTGGTTACCAAACAGATCCCCTCCGAAATCAACATTGCCGGATTCGATTTAGTCGATTCCGGAACCGATCCGGATACGGTCTCGATAGGGCGGAGATTCTCCGTGGAAGCCGTTATAGTAAAAACGGGGCAATCGTCTATTTTCGGCAACATGCAGGTTTTATTGGATGAGCAGAACAGCTTTACGGTGGCGGACTCGATCTCGAGAGATTTCGAATTCGAGAGCGGGGATACCGTCGTGATAGGGTGGGATGTCTTCGCTCCGTTAACTCCCGGCAACTCATATCGATTGGGGATTGAATTCGCGGATAGTATTCTTGATGCCAACGATTGGAGCAGCGCAGTCGGCGCTGATAGTATGGCATCATGCGACGTCGTAGTGGTACCGGGTGCCTATATGTATGGCTTCATGCGGATAACAGAGCCGGAAGGTGCGGTCGATGAGGTGCTGTCAACCAATCAAACTTTCACGTTAGTGGATAGTGTATTCATTAACGGCGAGATGGAGGAAGCAACCGCCACTTTGGAGCTGCCGGCGGGTTATTCGACCATGGATCCACTGACGAAGAATCTGACTGGAGATTCGATCTCCGCCTTAGAATGGCAAATACAGGCGCCGGCGGTTCCCGATGACGCTATCAAATCCTTAACCGTTAGGTTAAACGCGATAGATAAATACTCCGGCGATGAGCTGGAGTTTTACAGTTCATTGGGCGTTAAAGCCGATGAAGCGGCTAACCTGAGGCCTGATTTCTATGTCAAATCCCCGGGATCTGCTCTGGATCATATCCTTGATCCCCAGCAGGAGTTTACGCTCGGGTTCAACTGCGAAAATATCGGGGAAGTTGGAGTGATACCCGGGTCGGTTCGTCTGTTAAGCCCCGGCGGTGATTTTATCATTGTTTCCGATACAATCAGATCGTTCGGAGAGGATGAGGAAATACTCTTTGAGATACAGGCGCCTTCGCATGAATTATCTAATCCGGTAGACCTGCATATTGATATTTTCGACATACCGGATGATTCCAACTCCAATAAGGACGCCGAGATAAGCAGCGTATCCCTGGAGTTGCAATTCGTGGTTAAGGACCTCAAGCCCGACCTTATCGTGGAAGGGTATCAAGGATTCTCCGGGCAGGGATTGGCCGATACTGAAATCGATGCATTAAGGCTGTTTCTCCTTAACAAAGATAATGGCAGCGGCTATCCGATTGAAATAACCGATCTGGAGCTATTTGCGTGCAATCAAGACGGTGCTGAGATCGGCTTCGATGAACTCGCTATTCAGGCAATGGTGAGGAATGATCCTGATAATTTCGCATCAGGCGAGATTACCGGCAATTCCGCCACCTTTAACGCACTGGAGAATTTCCAGGTTGATGCGGGAGACCGGGATACGGTTGTTTTCTCCCTTGGTTTAAATAAGGAGTTATCATTACCCGGATTTTCGGTCAAAATCAAGGCTGATGGAATAAAAGCGTATGCGATCAGAGACGGTATTGCCCAGGTGAGAGTTAATGTGGCATCACCTACCGGCGATGCGGTAGATATTCTTACCAATCCGGCAGGATTGGCGACCCAGAATCTCGCCGAAAGCTTCGGTAATTATCCAAATCCTTTTGATCCGCTGCAGGAGCCAACGACTTTTTCATACTACCTCTCCGCTCAATCCGATATTTCGCTGCATATATACACGCTAACAGGACAGCCAGTTTGGTCGGTTGAATATCGAGGCAGCGATGAACATTGTTTGGCGGGTAATCATTCCGGGGGCTCAACGCTGGCTTCTATTAGCTGGAACGGAAGGAACGACAAGGATTACGTAGTTAACAACGGCATCTATATTGCGGTTTTCACGGTTCGGGAAACCGGTGAAGTGGTTCGAACGAAAGTTGCGGTGGTGAAATGATCAAGCAATCACAAAAACCGGCTCCTAATTTTAAAATATCCTTTTCGCTTCTTTGTATATTGCTCGTTGCCTGTATATCCTATTCTCAGGCTACGGAATACAGTGCTGGTGTGGAATCGATATTCAGTTATGGCGCCAGCGCCAGGGCGATGGGAATGGGAGGAGCTTTCGTCGCTATCGCCGATGACGCTTCGGCAGTTTATTATAATCCGGCCGGAATGTCAGCTCTGGAGAGATTCCAGTTATCAGGCCTTCATGTCTCGCTCTGGGAGGGAGTAAACTATGACTGTCTGCACTTCGTTTATCCAACGTTGGATTACGGTTTCTTCGGCATCGGGATCATGCGTATCGGAGTCGATGATATCGTCAGGAGAGACGAACATAATATAGAGAGAGGAGAGTTTGGATTTCATCAGGAGCAATATCATCTGGCATATTCTCTGCATCTGACTCAGAATCTCAGTTTCGGAGTCAGCGGGAAAATTGCCAGTCAGTCGCTGGCCGGCTATCATGCTTCGGGATTCTCTTCGGATTTTGCGGTTCTTTTCCGAGCACCGGGTTATCGACAGCTGAGTTTCGGTTTGAATCTTCAAGATATGTTCTCCACCGGATTGAAACTGAAAACCGAAAACGAACGACTTCCATTGAACCTCAAGGGGGGGATAGGATATGAGGTATACTATGGCAATTTCGATAATCGGATCAGGTTCGCTCTTGATATTGATAAGACCGAAAGAAGGGATCCTCAACTTCATTTCGGAATGGAGTCGGATTGGTTCGGTAACGTCTTTCTCCGCTCCGGGGTGGATAATGAGGGATTTAATATGGGAGGTGGCGTATCCGTAGGATTTATCGGCGTCGATTATGCCTTCGTGAATTCCGAGGCGGTGGGAAATGTACATCGTTTTTCCGTTAGAATTAATTTCGGGAAACCCTTAAGTATCCAGCTAAGGGAGAGAATCGCGCTGGAGGAATCGATTAATCAGGAGAGGCTGGCAACTTTCTCCAGGCTCGAGAAAATGTCCAGTGCCAGATACTATCATGAGCAGGGTGATTCGCTCGCCGAGGAAGGAAAGTTTGAAAAGGCGGAACTGGCTTACAATAACGCTCTCGCATGGTATCCCGACTATGAACCCGCAAAAGAAAGCCTTTCTAAGATTAGCTCCGAATTGGATAAGATTCGCGAAAAAGAGCGCAAAGGGCTAATCAGGAATTTGGAAGTAGAATTCTGCTTGGACAGGGCGAAGCAGTTCGCCGAAGACGAGGATTACCGAAAGGCATTAAACGAATTGGAGAATGTTTTCACCAAGGATCCCGACAATACCGAAGCATTGGCGCTTAAAGAGGTGTGCAAGACAGAAAGAGAAGCTAAAATACAGGACTTAAAACTTCGTGCATATACTGCCTATAAACAGAAGGACTATACATCAGCTTACAGACAGTACAGACAGCTGCTCGAAATAATTCCTGAGGATGAAGCAGCCGAAGAACGTTTAACGGAAATCTCCAATAAACTTCAGGCTGCGCTTCATTTGAAGCAGGGATTGGGACTGTTCCACGATGGTAATTATTCGTTGTCGGTCGCTGAATTTCAGACCGCGCTCAAATACGATCCGAACGATAGCACCTGCACAGCTTATCTGGATCGTTCTAAGAATATGCTTGCTGGCACGACCACGCTTCAGGAACTTAAGGAAGACCCGTCGATATGGGAGCTTTACATAGAGGGAATAAAAGCGTATCAAAACAAGGATTACAAAGCCGCTATCGAGAATTGGGAACAGGTACTATCTGCATACCCCACTAACGTAAATACTCAAAGAAATATAGAACAAGCGAGACGCTTGTCGCAGCGTAACGATAAGAACTAAGATGGCTCCAGATCACCCTAGACAATATGTATATACGTTCAAGTCCTCCGAAGAGTACTTACCGGAAATCCGTCGGCAGGTTCGCAAGGTGTGCGAGGAAGTAGAATTCGACCGCAAGCTCGTTATGGCGATTCAGCTTGTTATCGAAGAAGCCTGCAGCAATGTTATCCGTCATGCTTATATGTTGGGCGAAGGTATGATCCGATTGGTGTTCACTCTGGAGAAGGATCAGATCATATTCACAATTATCGATTCCGGCAGGAGTTTCGATTTCGACAAAGACGAAGCGCCCGATTTGGCGCATTTTGTGGAAACCGGCAGGAAAGGGGGATTGGGATTATACCTCATTAAGAAGGTAATGGACGAAGTGGATTATGGTCCGGTCGGCGACGAAAACCATTTCCGTTTAGTGAAATACTTCGATGACAGCCGTCGTCAGCGGAAGAAGGTGGAACCGGCAAAGAGCGGTATATCATTTAAGACGAAGTTTTCGATAACCGCTGCCGTAGCGATAATTCTAATTATGGCGAGTATATTTCTCTACCAGTTTTACAAAGTGACCACGAGTATCCGACAGGATATGTATACTGAAACCAACAAACTGATTGTTGGATTAGCCGAACGTTTATCCGACAAAATGGCGTTAGGCAATGAGCTGGAGATGGCTACATTGGTTCAAAACGCTCATGCCACAATAGATAATATCGAGAGTATTTCAGTAATAGATACAACAGGACTGATATGGGCTGATACCAGGGATGAGAGTCTGCTATTGACCGAATACGAGTTCCCGGGCGGATTGGGTCCGAGCGCAATCGGAAGATACCAGTATCTCGAGGGATTATCGGGCAAAATGATACACATGCTTTCAGCTCCCATCAAGCATCAGGATGAACTGCAGGGCAGAGTGATCGCAATCGTCCCCGAATCGTTTGTGGCTGCCGCTATCAGGAGCGAGCAGAGGAGCCTCATAATCATCAGCTTAATCAGTTTGACCCTTGCCGGTATTATCATCTACTTGATAGCCTTTTATCACGGGCGTCCGGTCAGCAAGCTATCAAAGAGCGTCAGTCGTCTGGGTCAGGATGGACAACTCGATGAGCGGATAAAAGTAAACGGGCAGGATGAGTTAGCCGAAATAGCCCGCGCTTTCAATGAAATGCGGGAAAGATTCCAAGCCAATCATAGGGAGGCTCTTGAGGAACAACGTCTAAAAACCGAGATGCAGACTGCGGAGACTATTCAACAGGCTCTTCTACCAAAAGGCTTTCCGAAGGTTCCGGGGGTGGAGATCGCCGCATCATATAAACCAACCAAGCATGTATCGGGGGATTACTTCGATTTCATCAAGGTGGATGATACACATCTCGGCATCGTGGTGGCGGACGTTTCCAGCTCCGGAGTCCCGGGCGCATTGGTTATGAATATGGTGCGCACCGCGATCCGGATGGAGGCTCGTCACGAGCTATCCCCCGCCAGAGTGGTCAAGAATGTGAACGAATTCATCAGGGAAGATATACGTAAGGGAATGTTTATTACCATCCTGTATATGATTTTCGATATCGAGCATCGAACTGTTAAATTCGTATCCGCCGGACACAATCCGTTGATCCTCTTCCGCTCATCCGCTGATGATTGTTTCCTGTTTAATCCCAGGGGAATACCTCTGGGCATTTCATTGCCGGAGGATCTTGAGCATGTCCACGAATTGGAGGAGCAGGAGTTGACGCTGCAGGTAGACGACATGATTATTATGTACACCGATGGCGTAACCGAATGCCGAAACAGTAGAGGAGAGCTCTTCGGGGAAAATCGTCTGGTAACCTTCCTTCGTAGGAACGGATCGCGTAATCCGAAGGAGCTTACCACAAACCTCATGAATGATTTGGACGAATTCGTCGACAAAGATGCCCATGATGATGATATCACGATATTGACAATTCAGGAGAAAGTTTCCTCCGCCGCAGTTACATTCAAGCGAGTGGAGGATCTGCTAAAGGGAGTTGAGCATGGGGAATTCGATGCTGAAACGGCTTGTCAGATGGGTGATATCAGCCCACGCCGATTCAGCGAGATGAATGAAGCCTGGAAAAACGCCGGTAAAAAAGGACTGCTTGAGTTGCTGAGAAAAAATAAGACTATCTCGCAGGAATATATCAACTACCGGCAGTCGAAACAGATCAGGAGGATCGTGAATGAAAATCCTATGCTCAATGCGAGAGAAATAACCAACAAGCTCTCGGTGGAACATGACGGTAATGGAGCCGGAATCAGCGCGGTGCGGAAGGAATTACAGCGGCTGCATCTTGGCGACAAAACCAGCCGGATTAAATACTCCATGCGCAGGGGACCCGAGACGGTCCGCGATCCAGCCGGTATCCTGAGAAGGACTTCGGGCGGCATTAAAGCCCCTGCTCCAAGCAATGCGGAAAGCCAGTATGACGCCGACAGAATAATCGAGCAATCACAGATATTAGACAGAGAATACAACATAGATTCTATGAATGTTGAAATTGTAGATAGATCTCATTTCCTCGATATGTTATATGCCCTCAAGCGCAGCCATTCCGATGCCGAACTTGTATCGATAGTCGACAAACTTATTGAATACATGGACGTAAAAAGTAAAAAAAATAAGCAGGAAGACGGATAGAGATCATTACAAGATAGCTTTCTTGCTCTCCATTTCCGAATTAACCCGTATAGTTCATAAAAGCCGGTAAACCGTAACCGAAGGTTTGTCTTTCGGTGATTTTACAACAAAAAACAATTTACAGTCTGGAATTCGGGGTCCGGAAAAGAGCGGAAAGCGCAAGGCTTCCGCTACCGATTGGGAAATTTATGAATAATCCAGGTTAAACTTGACACATCCGAAAATTAGGTTGATATTTGGTGAATAGGCAAAAGTATCATGAAACTAAACTCGATTATAATCATAATTCTGGCGCTGGCAGCCATTCTTAACTGTTCTAATCAGGATAATCCGAGAACAGTAGTTAAGCAGTTTGTCGCTTCGGTACTGGCTGACGATTCCACCGCTGTCGAATCTTTGGTTGATTGGGATTCGATGATTAAAGCAAGGCTGGAGGAGATGTCGCCGGAGGATTCCACCAAAGCGCTCCGGTATTATAGAGAGCAATTCCTGAGCAGCCTTCTGGGTGATGGCGAAAAACGCCAATACTATCGCAACAGCCAGATAGTTATCGGGAAGGGAGAAATAGAAAACGGTCGCGCGGACGTTGAGCTAAGTTTTATAGACAGACAGACCGGCGTGCAGAATTATACTAAAGTGGTCTTGCGTAGAATGCAGGATTCCTGGAAGATCGTACATTACTATTAAATGTTATTAATACAGAACATAATCGGCTCCGGGATAGTTTCACTGCTATTTGTGCTGATTTGCCAGTTTTTCACCAGCGGTGTCATTGATTTTCTACCGGTTTTCGTTATAAACTGGGGAATATTGCTAACGGCGCTTGGATTTGGCAATGAGCCTGCAGCGGTTCAGAAAATACTGTTTTCGATGATATTCCTGCAAGGATTGATTCTGTTCATTGTTGCTGTGAGTTATGTTTATAGAATTGGCATTAACCATATATACCTGGTAAATGGATTAATCGGTATAATAACCGCGTTTTTGGCGTTTATAGGATACCTGATCGGAGGTAGAAAAGCATGAAAGTTGGAGCTCAAGATAAACGCAGAGTATTAATAAATCCGCTAAAACGAAGCGACGTATTTCGTTGCACCCACACAGCCCACGAAAACTTCGATTTCTCAGTATCGGCTTATCACGTATTGAAAGAAAAGGAGTGTTATCCCGATGGCTGCATCGGATTCAAATGGCATTGCTCGGGCATGAAAGGTAACAAGAAGTGTCATCGCGGATTCACCACTGTCGGAAAGGATTGCACCTATTGCAAGTATTTTTCCGAGGAAAAGGACCACAGGATTCCTAAACTATTGATTACCGAGGAGGAATTCGCTCAATTGCATGAGTGCATAAATGAATTCGAATCATATTTTAAAAACTTAAGGGGAAAGATAATCGAATTCAGTGGCGTGGTTGAATCGGTTAAACCACAAGTTATTGAAACCGACAGTGTTGAAGGAAGAAAACTCGGGGGTTATCTCGTGCAATTCAATCACGGCTATATGGGAATAGACTTGATCAAAGACAAAATTTATGCTCAGATATCTATCGGTTTTCAGCAACGTTATCGATTAAAAGCCGGCGATAGTCTGGAGTTCAGGTGCTATGTCCTTCTCGAATCGGGAAGATTAATTCTCAAAAGGATGCGTAACATCCAGGTATTGGATGAAGGCGATGGCTTTATCTGGGACAGGGGACAAGCCCTGGTAGCGTTATCAATCGGTAGGTTCTTGGAAACCAAACCTAAGAAATGCCGTCGCTGTCCAATGGGATTGTTAGTTGATAGCGATGGCGAGAAATGCGGAGGGCAGAGACGAAGGATATTCTGCTTGCAGGGAATAGAGAATCCAAAGGAATGTGTTTATGATGTGTATAAGGGGTATTTTGAACCTGAAAAGAAGAAACAGATGGTAAATTCAAATCAATAAGAAGAATTATTAAAGAACGGTTTTTAGAGTGGATAAATTTGTTATAAACGGCGGAAATGAATTAGGCGGCGAAATCGAGATTGGCGGTTCCAAGAATTCGGTCCTTCCGATCCTGGCGGGGACGATTCTCGCCTCGGATGGCGAATGTATAATCGATAATGTTCCCAACATCCGTGATATAGATATTATGCTTCGGGTATTGGAAAACCTCGGCGCTGAGATCAACTGGGATAAAAAGGAACATCGGGTGGTCGTATCTCCTGAGAACATAAGTAATTATCGCGCTCCATACGACTTGGTTCGCCAGATGCGGGCTTCATTTTTGGTGATGGGACCACTTTTGGGACGGTTCAAACAAGCCGAAGTTTCGCTTCCCGGAGGTTGCGTACTCGGCGCCCGACCGGTTAATTTGCATCTCAAAGGATTCGAGTCTCTTGGAGCGAAAATTACCGACGAGGAAGGATACATAAAGGCAGCGGCCAATAAATTGGTAGGAAATACCACTTATTTTGACCGCCCCAGCCATACCGGTACCGAAAATATAATGCTTGCGGCTGTACTGGGTGAGGGAACCACAGGGATAATTAACGCCGCCTGTGATCCCGAGGTGGTTGATCTGGCGAATTTTCTCAAGCGGATGGGCGCTAAAATTAGCGGCGCCGGCTCTACATTTATCGAAATCGAAGGGGTGGAAAAGCTTTACGGCTGCCATTATTCCACCATGCCGGACAGGTTGGTCGTCGGCACCTATGCTTGCGCAGTTGCCATTACCGGCGGCGATGTCATGCTCAAAAATGCCCGGGAATCCGATCTGCAGATGCCGTTTATGAAACTGCGCAATATGGGGGTGGAGGTTACCGACGAGAATGGCGGTATTAATATCAAATCCTCCGGTCGATTAAATGCCGTGGATATAAGCACTTATCCGTTTCCGGGCTTTCCCACGGATCTGCAGCCGTGCTTCATGGCGATTGTTGCCAAAGCAGACGGCGTGAGTAACATCACCGAGACCGTATTCGAAAACCGTATGAGCCACGCCATGGAGCTCTCAAGACTTGGCGCCAATATTCAGGTGAAGGGAGATAAGGCGGTTATTAACGGAGTTAAGGTTCTGCGCGGCGCATCGATTATGGCATCCGACATAAGAGCGGGAGCTGCGCTGGTTATTGCAGCTTTGGGAGCCGAGGGAACTTCGGAAGTGCTGCGAGTGTATCATATTGATAGAGGATATGAAAATATCGATGAGAAATTAGCATCCGTTGGCGCCGATATAAAGAGAGTAGCCCAGTAGGATGTAGATAATTCAACGGTCAAGTATTGACCATCGATCCGGGATAAGTAAGCCCAAGTCAGTTGGACTCGGCTTAACACGGATAATTAACGAACAAATCAACCGGTAGCCGAAGGCTTGTCCTTCGGTCAGGCTGTTGACAAAACCAATGTACTGAAAGGTTCAAACGAGACCCCATCAGCGATGAAATCGGGATGGGGAGGCGACGGGATATAACCCGTCCTGCATTTATAACTACTGCTAAAGCAACTAAAGCAGGAGAATGAAATTGAAAAAAAACATCCTTTTATTGTCGATTGTCTTCCCTATCTGGTTCAACCTGTTCTCCGGCAACGCAATCGCTCAGGAGCAGCAATATTTCGGGAAGAACAAGGTTCAGTATAAGACCTTTAACTGGTTTTACTATCAAAGCGAACACTTTGATGTGTATTTCTACAAAGATGCGGACATCTTAGCCGGCTTCGCTGCTGACGTAATGGAGGACGCCTATAAGGAAGTATCTCGCGAACTTAATTACAGAATAAAAAAGAGAATTCCGGTCATTATTTACAAATCGCACAACGAATTTCAACAAACCAATGTGATCGGCAGCCTTATCGAAGAAGGGGTGGGGGG
>WJIR01000257.1 GCA_014730175.1 Candidatus Zixiibacteriota bacterium | reverse complement strand
GCGATTAGGGTTTTATTATCTGTCAAATCAATCCCGAAAGGAATCCCGGTCCACAACTCGTTGAAAGCGAACTTCTGGACTATAGGACCGAATATCAGTCCTCCGATAAATATCAGGATAGTTGACCACCATGTATATGCTTTTAGATTACGTTCGGTAAATACCGCCTGTATGCCGGTCCGAGTTGATATCAGCATGGCGCCGAACATAAAAATAATATGAGGGATCAAAACCCAATCCGGTACCGCCCCCTTAAAACGGATAACGACATCGGTGAATTCCGGAATCCTAACCGTATTCTCACCATCATTTAATCTGAGATAATACTGCAGTTTACCCGCGGGAGGCTGCCCGGGCAAATACCCCGCCAATTTACCATCCTCACGCTGCATCTGTATCGGATGCCATTCATCGTCTGTTTTATAACGTTTATAATTGAGGAGTCCGGATTCGACCTCCTCGGGGATTTCAAGAGTAACTTCATGATCATCATCGCCGCCATGGCTGCGGTCTAATTCAAAGTTAATATGTTTTCCGTCGAATGAAACCTCTCCCTTCAAGGGATAAGTTGGACCGGTAGCTCTTTGATAGATCGCCGAAGCGGCGGTGATTAAAAATGCTATAATCCAGAGTACGATAGTCTTTGTCATTGCCTATTCCTCGTCCGTTTAAATTAAAATCTGATAATACAAAACCAAAGTTATGAAATCAACTTCATTTTCTATTCCAAAGTTCGTTTATTCCGCCGGTCGGCGCTCCAGCGCTGACCCACGGTTTTTGTGCGCTACAAATGTTCCCCACCGCAGCGAATCAATTAGAGAAAAAAGAAATACACCCAACTTTGAAAAGTTTTAAGCTTGACAAAAGTCACCTTCCCCTTATCTTATCAATAATAATTACTAATTTTTAGGGTCTTGAGATTCAAACAGCAAGGATAAACAATGAGTAAAACACTAATTATATCAATTGCTTTACTAATAGCTCTGAGCATCAATTCGCTTGCCGCCGAGCGGGTGCCGCTGGCTGAACTTTTCACCTCGGTTACGTGAGGCAGTTGTCGCGATGCTGATGCGATGCTCGACCAGTTGGTCGAGGAATACGGTCCTAATCTTTCCGTAATCCGATATTACACCTCCGGATATATCGATCCTTTCCATTCCTATAATCCCGTCGAAATCGATGCCAGAATCGATTACTATGATAATTTCTATTCGCCCCAGCTTTTTGTTGACGGTATCATGGACTGCGGTCCCGGCTACCCCTACTGGGAGGATTCCATTCAAGTTCGAATGCAGGCGGCAAGTCCTCTGGAAATGTCGTTGATCGGCAACTACGAACCGGAAGACCGCTATGCCGAACTCGATATTACTATCACCGCTACCGATGAAATCGATTTCAGCGATTTGCGGATGCAATGCGCTCTGGTTGAAAATGATATTTTCTTCGATGCTCCCAATGGTGTTAAATATCATAGCCAGGTTTTGCGGGATTTTATCCCCACAGCCGATGGCGAACAATTCACCATTTCCAATGGCGAGACACTGCAATTCCAGCGCAACACCGTTATTGACAACGTCTTAATCGATGATAGCTGTGAATTCGTGGTCTTCGTGCAGGATAATTCCACCCGGGAAATCGTACAGTCCATTTCACTTAAGGTGCCCGATATGCTTCCGCCCCCGCCGGTTTCGGTTTTGATGATACCGGATAATCCGCCTGTCGTAGTCCCTGCGGGAGGCTCCTTTACTTATACCGGAATTCTGACCAACAACACCGATCAACCTCAATCTACCGATTTAGCGGTAGTTATCGATGTACCCAATTACGGCATCTACGGACCGGTAGCTCGTTACAACAATATCGCTCTGACTCCGGATGGTTTCATCAGCGTTGACAATATAACTCAGTCAGTACCGTTATATGCCCCGTTGGGATTATACAAATATTACGCTTATTGCGGAGATTTCCCCCAACAGGCTATAGATTCCAATTATTTCCAGTTTGAAGTGACCGCACCTCGCGGCGGAGATGCTCAGAGATGGGAAACATCTGGCTTTCCGGAGTTGGTCAGGAATCTTCCCGGAACTGTTTCGATACTCAATCACCCTAATCCATTTAATGCTAAGACGACAATCACTTACGATTTGCCCCAAGCATCCGATGTCAATCTAAGCGTTTACAATATTTTGGGACAGCGGGTGGAAACTCTAATCGATGGTTATCGGCAGTCAGGACTTAACTCAATTACATGGGATGCTTCGGAATACTCCTCCGGAATCTATTTCTATAAACTGGATACCGGCGATATAGTCTTCACCAACCGAATGGTATTGCTTAAGTAGCGCTAAAGGCTCGTCGATAATCCTCGAGAAAATCAGGACGGTTCCGACTACTTTATCCGGTATTGGAATGAAGTTTCTTAATGCAATGAATAATATTATGCGTCGAGTATCTCAGGAATGACTCTAAGACTGATTTCTACTATTTGCGGGTCAAATTGCGTGCCGGAATACTCTTTCAATTGCTGAATCGCCACATCCACCCCTCTTCCCTTTCTGTAGGGACGATCCGATGTAATGGCATCGATGGTATCCACTACCGCAAGCAGCCTTCCTTCAACAGGAATCTCCTCGCCCTTTAAGCCATGAGGATATCCCTTGCCATCATATCTCTCGTGATGATAGAGAATATAGGGCAATGCCGGTTTCAGGAACGGAATCTTCTCCACCATTTTTGCCCCAAGCACGGGATGTTCTTTCATAACTTCGAACTCCTCATCGGTCAGCGGTCCCGGCTTGTTGAGGATAGCGTCAGGAACTCCGATTTTGCCTATATCGTGAAGCATACCGCCCATCCTGAGTTCGCGGATTTTTCCTTCGTCCCATCCCAATTCAACTGCAATCGCCTCGGCGATCGTGAATACTCGTTGAGTATGATCCCTGGTGTATTTATCACGCGCCTCGATTGCATTGGCTAAAGCTCCGATAGTCGACAGATAAGTCTCCTCCAGATTCGTCATCAATGCGGCTCTCTCCAGCGCCGTTCCCGATTTGGAACAGATTAGCGACAGGGCAGCTAAGTTACTTCTACCGAAAGGATTATTTCTTGAAAAGCGCATCAGATGCAGTTGCCCCAACGATTCACCATTAACCATGATCGGATGATAGATATGCGATTTGAAATCTCCCCAGTCGAACCAATCGCCACAATCATCCTCATTGATATTATTTTTGATAAATGGCGTTGTATCCGTAGGCTCGGTCGATTCCAGAAACTCAGGTTTGAAAAAATCATCCGGAGTAGATGCGCCATATTTTATCTCGTATCTCCCGTTAGTATCTTCCCTGTACAATATCGCACCGGCATCGCATTCGAATTCTTTCACCGTGATCTCAACAACAGCCTTAAAAATCTCGTTAGCGTCCAGCTTGGAGCCGATTTCCTCACTTATCTTATGCAGATTAATCAACTCTTTAAGCTGTATATTTTCTCGCTGTAATTTTTGTTTGGCGATCCCTCGGCTGAAAGTCATTCTGAGAGTTTCCAGTGTGAATGGTTTGACCAGATAATCATAAGCGCCTTCTCTTAAGACCGTGATTACATTTTCGAGGCTCGGTTGACCGGTCATCAAAATCAGCACTGCATCGGGATGATGTTCTTTCGCCTTCCGCAGAACATCCACACCGGATATCTTGTCCATCACCAAATCAGTGATAACAGCGTCGATACGTTCTTGTTCGATTATCTTAAAAGCTTCTTTGGTGTCATTGGTGGAAAAGGTTTTGTGGCCGTCTATCTCCAGCATTTCAGTAACCAGGCTGGTGATATGAAATTCATCATCCACTACCAATACCGAAACATCGGTATCATCCGTGTGGATGTCCGAATATTGGTCAAACGATTCCAGTTGAACGCATTTCTGCTGCTGAGCCGTCATTTCCCCCCACTCAATTACGAGCTTTCGCTCTTTTCCAGTTCCGATTCAATTGCCTCCGAATTTGAAGCACTTTCATCCAATTGCGCCCGGAGTTTTTCAATTGTATTATTCGCTTCTAACAGCTTTGCATTCATCTCCCGTAATCGTACCGAAAATTTATTCAAAATCTTCATAACGATCCCGGGATTTTCCTGTATGTACTTATTAAAAACGTAACTTGAAATCTCCAAAACGGAGGTGTCAGCAAGGCAGTGTGCATCGGCGCTCCGAGGACGATTGTCGATGATCGACATCTCTCCGATAATCTCCCCCGCACCGGCTTCTGACAGGACTACTTCTTTTCCGCCAGACTTCCTTTTAATAGAAACCTTCCCCTCGGTAATCAGAAACATGGCGCTGCCGGCATCGCCTATCTGGAATATATATTCCCCTCTCTTAAACTTCCTACCGATCTTCTTATGAAGATTACTGTTCATCTTTCCCCCTTCGGAATAATTATCGACAAGAAAACCCCCGAAATAAGCGTTATAACAGTTATGCAATACGAATTATTGGCTATTTTTAGAGTGGAATTTCAATAATCTACCGTAATCTACAGATTAAACGAAAATTAACAATGATTACCTTAACCATTATCCCCCGAACTCGGTTTGGCATCCGGCGCTCTGCAGTAAAGCGGCGCGGAGTTTTCGATATCCATAAATTGCTTCTTCTCGAATAAACGCAGAGCAATACTCGCTATCACGGGGATCGAGGGATACCATGAATCCTCAGTGCAAACCTCATAGTTGGTTAAAACCGAATCAGCCAGTTTTCTAATCCCCGAGCCGCAGAGAATAGCCCCGGATGGAATCAATTCTTCGAACTTATCAACATCAATAGCTCTATTAACATCATTTGCCCTTAGTTTGCCGCCGGTCCTCTCAAACATTGCAACATACAATTGAGATCGTTTAGCATCGATAACAGGGACGATAATTCCATCCCGTTCCACCATTTCCGCAATAGCATGCGTAGTTTCTACACCTGCGATCGGAATTGAATGAGGATGCGCAATCCCCTTCCCGGCAGCCAACGCTACCCGCAGCCCGGTGAATGATCCCGGACCGATAACGACAGCAACAAGCTTAATAGATGCAGGGAGAATTCCTGCTTGCTTGAAGATATCCTCGATAAAGGAATGAACCGTATTGGTCGTCCCCCTTTTGATTTCGAATCGATGATCAGCAAGAACAGCTCCGTCGGAAACCAATCCTACCGATCCGATTTCCATAGATGTATCTATCGTCAATATATTCATCTCTTTATCTTGACTCTCCTTTCGGATTCCCCCAGTATGGAAAGCTCAATTTTGATGGTGTTCTCGGGCAGAAATTTATCGCCTTTCTCGCCCCATTCTATCAACACAATGTTTTGTGGATCGAAGTACTCCTCTATGCCCAGGTCTATCAGCTCGCTTTCGTCGCTAATCCGGTAAAAATCTATGTGATAGATCTCAAATCCTTCGGTCGGGTAAACGTTTACGATAGTGAAAGATGGGCTGGATACATTTATCTCCGGGCAAAGCCGATCACAGATTCCTCGGATAAAAACTGTCTTGCCGGCGCCTAACTCACCACTGAAACTTACCACATCGCCGCCGGAAAGTCCGGAAGCGAATTCATACCCCAGTTGACGCGTTTGCTCCTCGCTAAGCGAATGAAAAATCTGCTCGTCGGTCAAAACCTCAGATCCGCTTTGGCTTTAACTGAACAACCGGTAGTATCATCTCCTCGATTGAAATACCTCCATGCTGGAAGCTGTTCTGGAAATACCGCTGATATTCATTGAATTTGGTGGGATAAATGAAATAATAATCCTCCCGCGCGAAAATATAAGTAGTATGACCTGTGAAATATGGAAGTTTGTAGAGCGACGGGTCTTTAACCATAATCGCATGCTTTGTATCGCAATTCAGGTTATCACCATATTTATAGCGTAGATTGGTAGAAGTATCCCGTCTTCCATAAGCCACCGTTCCTTTGGTTCCCAGAACCGAACCATGGTCGGTGGTTATAACAACCGAACATTGCCTGGAAGAGAGCTCCCGCAATATCGAGAAAAGGGGCGAATGTAAAAACCAGGATTTCATAAGGGAACGGAATGCAGCTTCATCCGGCGCAATCTCCTGCAGTATCTCAGACTCGGAACGACCGTGCGCAAGATTGTCTATAAAATTATAGACAATAGACAACAGAGGCTTGTTCAAATAGCTGTCAAGTCTCTTGAGGATATTATCTCCTTCGCTCTGCTCCAGCACCTTCACATATTTGGATTCGGATTTTGATTGCAGGTTCAATCGCTTCAACTGCTGACTTAGCAAATCCCGTTCGAAACGATTAAGAGATCCTTCTTCGCTCCCTCCCCATGGTTCCGGCATTACCTTGGTAAAATCATCGGGGAAAAGACCGGAGAAGATTGAATTACGAGAAAAGGGAGTTGCGGTGGGAAGAATAGAGAAATATAAGTCCTTGGAGATATTAAAGTATTCTGATAGCAGCTCTTCGATGACCAGCCATTGGTCAAGCCGCATACAATCGATAACAATAAAGACAACCGGGAATGAGTCCTCCATCATCAATGGAGCTACATATTTCCGAACAATATCCACCGACAATGTAGGCCTATCATCGCTCTTTAACCAGGCGGGATAATTGCGCTCGATATAACGGGCGAATTCGTTGTTGCATTCTTTGTTTTGCCCGTGGAGCGTCTGTTTCATATCGAGATCCGGGAAGTTCTCCACTTCAATATCCCTCTTAGCCAATGTCAATCCCAAATCGAGCCAGTCCTTCCAGTTCATTGGACCGGAGAGCATCATCGAAATACGATTGAAATCCTTGATATACTGCTGAGTAAGATGATCACTCATTATCTTCTTAGAATCCAGAATCTTCTTGGTTACCGACAGTATCTGCGAGGGATTAACCGGTTTAGTGAGATAATCATTGATCTTCTTGCCGATAGCCTGTTCCATTATATGCTCTTCTTCGGATTTGGTAACCATAACGACCGGAAGACTCGGTCTCAATTCCTTTATCTCCTCAAGTGTGGTCAATCCATCTTTACCAGGCATCATCTCATCGAGCAAAACCAGGTCAAAATCCTCTTCATGCACCAGTTCTACGGCATCGTCGCCATTGGAAGCCTGGGCTACCTGAAAACCTCTTTCGGTCAAGAAAAGGATATGCGCTTGCAGTTGATCGATCTCATCGTCAACCCACAATATTTTCCTATTAATTTCTCTATTAGCCATAGTTAATCATTCCACCGGTAAAATTACTTCAAAAACAGTTTTCTTATCAGGTATACTCTCAACTAATCTAATCTTTCCATTGTGATATTCCTCAATTATTCTTTTCGCTAAAGTAAGTCCCAATCCCCATCCTCTTTTCTTGGTCGTAAATCCCGGTGAGAAGACTCGCTTTTGCTGTCTTGCCGGAATCCCTTTCCCATTATCAGTAACTTCTACCTTTACGCAACCGTTCTCTGAATTACTGGAGGTTTTTACTGAGATATAACCATATTTGGGATTAACCGCTTCCAGTGAATTTTTGATAAGGTTCTCGAAAACCCAGGACATAAGTTCGATGTTGATTTTCACTGGCAGGGTTTTATTGTATTCACCCTTGAGTATAATCCCTTTTCCGGCATTAGGAACTCTCATTTTAAAATAGTCAATAACATCGCGAACTACATTATTTATATCGGCAGTAACCAGCTCAGGCATTGATCCGATCTGCCCAAATCTGTTAGCGATTCTCTCCAATCGCTTTACATCGCTTAGCATCCTCTCTGACACCTCGGCGATATTTAGTTGCGAATTATTGTTTTGCTGCTCCGGAAGTGACTGTCCACGCATTTTCATTAACTCCAGCCAACCTAACAGGGAGGATAGAGGCGTGCCGAGCTGATGCGCGGTCTCCTTCGCCATCCCGACCCAGATAGAACGCTGTTCGCTGCGCTTTATATTCCTGAATACCGCTATCGCAATAGCGATAAAAATAGCGACAACCGCTCCCTCGATAAACGGCATCCACCTGAGCTGATTTACCAACGGAGGATAACCGTAATGTAGATAATGGATTATACGCTTCTCCTCCCCTTTTTCGTAATAAATCGGTATCGGCTGAGAGTTCTCGTCCATATCCGCGAGTATCTTGCGAAGTTTATCCTTAGCGGCATTGGTGGTATCATCCGATGGGATCCCCACCTGTTTCCAATGCTGTGGATTGTTCTCGGCATCGGTTATGATTATGGGGAAATTGCTTTTCTGAATCACCTCCTCGAAGATAAGGTTTATCTCCGGACCGGATGACTCATCCGATGCCGCCAACTGCCAAAGCTTTGCGTATACGCCGGATATCCGATAGACATCCTTCTTTAAGCCATCGATTATACTCTGTGTATAAATAACAAACAGCAGCACCACCACAACCATACCTGCAACCACGAACAGCTTAAAAAACAGCGAGTAGTTGGTATGGATAGGGGGATTGCTTGATGTTGTTTTTCTGTTAATCCTCATAATTTGCCTGAATAAACTCCATGCCGTCCACATAATCTCTCAGGGCAGCCGGTATTTTTATCCTTCCGTCGCGCATTTGATAGTTCTCAATAATAGCGATAACTGTCCTGGGCAGCGCCAATCCGGAACCGTTAAGTGTGTGAGGGAATTCGGGCTTACTCTCAGGAGTTCTCTTAAACCGCATATCGCTCCGGCGCGCCTGAAAATCCTCAAAATTCGAACATGAGGAGGCTTCAAGATATTTGTCCATCCCTGCGGAGTAGATTTCGATATCGTATGTTTTTGCAGATGCGAAACTCATGTCACCGGTACATAATATGCTGACCCGATAAGGAAGTTCCAACGCTTGCACCACCGCCTCCGCTTCCTTCAACAACTCCTCTAACCTGTCATACGATTGTTCCGGTTCGCAGATCTTAACCAATTCAACCTTGTCAAACTGATGGATACGGATTATGCCCCTGGTATCTTTGCCGTAAGAGCCGGCTTCCCTTCGGAAACAAGGGGTATAAGCGACATAATTTAACGGAAGTTCTTTGCCCGGGATTATCTCCTTCTTATGCAGGTTAGTTACCGGTACCTCACCGGTAGGGATTAGGAACATGTCATCGGTGGTTCTGTACATATCGAATTCCAATTTCGGCAGTTGGCCGGTGCCAATCATGGTCTCCCGCGTAACTAAAAACGGCACCGATAGTTCCAGATAGCCATGCTTGCTAATGTGCATATCGAGCATGAAATTAACAAGCGCTCTTTGTAGTCGTGCTCCCGCTCCCCGAAGAACCGGAAAACCGCTCCCGGCTACCGCCGCTCCGCGCGGAAGATCTAAAATTCCGTTAATCTCCCCCAACTCCCAATGCGTTCTCGGTTTGAAGTCGAACTGAGGCTTGTCGCCCCATTCCCTGACAACGATATTATCCTCCTCCTGTGTCCCCACGGGAACGTCAGGATCAGGGATATTGGGAACTGTTAACAGAAGATCGTGTAATGCCTGTTCGATATCTCTCAACTGCGAATCCATGTCCGAAATCTTACTGGAAACCTCTTTCATCCTCGCCATTAGCTCCGATGCGTCCTCACCTGCCTTCTTCAACTCAGCTATTTTCTTGCTGTTGGTATTTCGCTCTTGCTTCAATGCTTCAGCGTCAGCAAGTAATTTCCTTCTCTTTATATCAAGTTCCAGGATTGCATCGATATCTGCGGATTCATTCTTATCTCTTACTGCCTTTTTCACAGCTTCGATATTCTGTCTGATATATTTCAAATCCAGCATTGGTTAACTGCTCCTATGGATAAAATTTTGGTCCAGATTCCCATCGTCGACTTGATAATGATTTTGAAATCGGTTAGAGTTGACATACTCTCCAGGTACTTCAAATCCCATTCCAATTTTAACTCGGACAATCCGGTATGATTAGCTGTCGATAGTCGCGCCGGGTAATTGCTTATCAGTCCCGGTTTGACCAAGAATCTCATGTCATAATTCGGGTGTTCAGAAACTGAGTTCATCTTTTCATCGGTCAAAACAGGTTCAGGCCCAACCAGGCTCATTTTGCCCAGCAGTACAGGAAATAGCATCGGCATTCTCTCGAAACGCGACATGCGTAAAAATCTACCCCAGAAGGTCTCCGGAGTGATATTATAACCTGACGTTCCCATGAATTCCGTTTGACTTTTACTGACTCGGAACTTTGGGATGGTAATTTCCTGCCTATTCAGTCCAAAACACCGTTCCTTTACAAAAATCTTGCCTCCTATATTAATTCGGCTCGCAATAATAGCAACCAATAAAAAAGGCAATGACAAAATGAGTAACATAACCGAAACAATAAAGTCGGTCAATCTCTTAAATCCCCATTCCCAGGCTCGCATCCTATCAGGATAAACTTTATACAGCTTCGTGTGTGACAGGCGTTCTTTCTTAAAACCTTTAAAGTAACTGGCTTGATGCGGAAGTATTTTGAAGGTTACATCG
>WJIR01000256.1 GCA_014730175.1 Candidatus Zixiibacteriota bacterium | reverse complement strand
GTTCAATATCGTCGCCGGTATTATCAGAATGTTTATGTTTATCCTGTATGTCTATATTTTGTCGCTTTTTAAGGACTTACGGCGGGTGTTTGAATACCACGGCGCCGAACATAAGTCTATTTATGCTTATGAGTCCAAACTCGATCTTACCGTGGAAAATGTTAAACCGTTTACGACCAAACATCCCCGCTGCGGCACCAGCTTTATTCTTATAGTAGCGCTTTTCGCCATCTTTACCTATTCCATATCGGATTCGATTTTCGCCATTATAGCCGAAAGACCTCCGGTATTATGGGAACGTTTTCTGGTTCATTTTTCACTGCTTCCGTTCGTTGCCGGTGGATCTTATGAACTGCTTAAACTATCGGGAAAAACGGCTAACCATCCCTTGACATCAGTATTGATTCAGCCGGGATTATGGCTGCAGAGAATTACCACCAAGGAACCGGATGATAATATGCTGGAAGTCGCTATTTGCGCTCTTAAACACTCATTGGGCGAAAAATGTCCTCAGGCTGTTATTTACAATGGTGAGTTGGAACCGGTCAGGATCCGGAATGAAAGCGTGGGTGAAACACAATGATTGACCTGTCTATTTTAGACCGTATCAAAGCCCGTTACGAAAAACTGGCGCAGCAGCTTTCCGATCCGGAAGTGCTTTCCAACCATAAGAAATACTCCGAATTGGCGCGGGAGCATTCCGAACATGAAGAGCTGCTTAAAGTCCTTGAGAGATATCGCGATCTTCTGGGACGAGTTAACGAGGACAAAAAGGTTCGCGACAGCTCCGACGACGAGGAGCTGGTGGAATTAGCCGAAGCCGAACTGGAAGAACTAATTCCCGAGTTAGAGCAAGCCGAAGAAGAAGCTCGGTTAATGCTTACGCCCAAGGATCCCAACGACAAGAAAAATGCCATCATGGAGATACGCGCCGGAACCGGCGGAGATGAAGCCGCGCTTTTTGCCGCGGATCTCTACCGGATGTATTCCAAATTTATAGAGCAAAAGGGATGGAAACTCGATGTAATGAATTCCAATCCCACCGGAGTCGGCGGTTTCAAAGAAATCATCTTCTCGGTGGAGGGCAAAGATGTATATGGCACGCTAAAGTTCGAATCGGGTGTGCACCGGGTGCAACGGGTGCCGGTTACGGAATCATCCGGGCGAATTCATACATCAGCGGCATCGGTGGCGGTGCTTCCCGAAGCTGAAGAGGTCGATATCAGCATCAACCCGAACGAGTTAAAGGTGGATGTTTTCCGCTCGTCCGGTCCCGGCGGGCAGTCGGTGAACACCACGGATTCGGCGGTGAGGATCACACATATCCCTACCGGAATGGTGGTAACATGCCAGGACGAAAAATCGCAGTTGAAAAACAAAAACAAGGCGATGAAGGTTCTGCGCGCCCGGTTGCTGGACAAAGTTGAGGGGGAACATCAGAGCAAGATGGCGTCGGAACGGAAAGCGATGGTCGGCACCGGCGACCGTTCCGAAAAAATCCGCACCTACAATTTCCCCCAGAGCCGCATAACCGATCACCGTATCGGCTTAACACTTCACAGCCTGGAATCTATCCTCGACGGCGACCTCTCGGAAGTAGTCGATGCCCTCCAACAACACCAAAAAGAAAAACTCTTAGAAGCTGAGACTGTGGGGTAGACGTCTAACGGACAGAAGTAATCCGCGGCATCTCATCCCAGGTTATTCCATCAAGCATTCTACCGCTTTTTTTCTTATTTGTGCCGCCCCACTGCTTGAAGAAGAACGGAACTCCTTGAATTAAGCACTGATTTTTGATATTAATTACCCATTCTCTATACATCGGACGAGCGCCGGGGCCAGACTCCCCACCGACTATCGCCCAATCAATCCATTGAAGATTGAGATTGTCAATATCACCAAGTAAAGGTTCCAAGGATAAAAACTTCACACATGCACCGGTTTTTCTTAAATCATCGACTCGTCTCGTATATTTATCATCTTCAACAGTTACTCCTACCCAGATGTTTTTCGACCAATTCAGACGCTTCGAATATTTTCTTAAAACTCCCGAACGTTTAGTCAGCACCTGAAAAGTATGTCTCGGATTGTCATTCATCACTTTAAAAACCTGCTTGATGTATTCAAATGGAATTTCTTCATGAAATAAATCACTCATGGAATTAACGAATATAGTACGCGGTTTTTTCCATGAATATGGATCATCAAGCACGTCAGGATGCAATGTTAGTTCAAATCCGTTTTTATACTTATCATTGCCCATCGCCTTAAGTCGCAGCGCCATCCGTTCGGCGTAACAATGTCTGCATCCGCTGGAAATTTTATCGCACCCTGAAGTAGGATTCCAGGTACTCTCTGTCCACTCGATTTTAGTTGTGCTCATTGCTAATCACATTAATTTTATATTCTTTGACTTTATGGATATTCGTCGAAGCATTTTTAACATCGCCTTCACGGCGAATCTTACCTTCCTTTTCAAGATTTAAAACGACCTCTGTGAATAGTATGGGCAGACATCCATTCTTTAGTGCATATTTAAAACCAGCAATATTGTCCGTAATGTCACGGCTTAGAATCATCTGCTCCAGTTTTTGTCTCATCTTAATTTGCTTATTGGTTCGATTCGGATTATAAAAGAGGTTGCCTTCTTCGTAGTCGCTATCAATATTGAAATTCGATTCACCAGAGTATTTGTCATGTTTCCAACATACTTTTAGGAATTTCTCCATTCCTAAAGTATGGTTTGAACCAAAAATCAGCCCGTAGATATTTCCACCTTTCTCTTTCGGCTTCTTAATAGAGAAATGATGGAGATAATAATTCTCCTTGCCAACCATCAAATTTCTATAATAATTAGCAATTGCTCTGTGATACTCTATTGGTTTGCCTTCATCAACGTTAATGCCTGATGTATCAATATATCGTTTAACAGAGGGATGCTCCTTGAAACGTCTCACAAAATCCGATGATATAAAAAATATAAAATCGGTTTTTGGCGATTCCGTAAGAATTCTGAATACATTTGGACTGATTTCCTTGAATCCACATTGATCCAGTAAAACAAATTTGCCGAATTTAGTATTGGATAAAATTCCTTGGATCTCTTCCTTTTCCAATAACTTCTTAAATTCGCACCGTTGGATCTCAATTTCGTAAACACATTCTTTACAGCAATTCTTCTCTTTGCACTCCCAAAAGAAATCCTTAACGTTTCTCCTTAGTTCCTCAATTTTTTGGGCACTTCTGTCATAAAAATTGAATGTAACCTTTTTTCGAACCTTGGTACAGTATTTTCGATTCTCTCCTCTTGCTTCCTCCAGTAATATCAGCGGACTCCCATAAAATCCTGTCTTATCTTTCCCGCTGCCCGCAAAGAAATCAAAGATGAAAACATGCTCAATATATGGGTTGTGAATAAATACCGGTAACCATTCTTTGAAACATTCACGGAATATATCCAACTTAAGCTTTGTGGATTCATCGAATGGTTTGCTATGAAAGTCCTTTGTCATTATATCTCCGTTTGAACTGCTATATTCATTACGGCTTATATGAGCAGTATTTGTCCTAAGAAACGGTAAAATATATAGAGATAAATGTCAAGTAAAAAACACAAAATAACGGAGTGATTTGAGATGATAAAGCCGCGAGGATTCAATCTGGCGGTGTTACGCGGCAGACGAGGACGTCCGCCGCGCAAAAATGGATAGTGAAACCGTCAGTGCTGGAGCGCTGACCGGCGGTTTTGCCGGACAAAAGAGACGAATAAAGGGGAGCTACTAAGTTACGGATTAAAAATTGTGTAATATTATATCCACATTTTCGTAAATTCATAAAAATCATGCCGAATATACCCTTTTTCTTGACAAACAGCGACTTTTTACCTAAATTAGAATAAGATATTCTACATATTATCCTGGACCATTTAGGTAGTGTGCATAGAGCCCCTCACAACATTATAACCCTTACCAAGGAGGTCTTAATGACCAAGAAGCTTCTTGTTATGTTCATTTGTGCTGCCCTGGGTATGCTGTTATCCTCGCAAATCGCAGCAGCGGCTCAGGAGATCACTTTCACCAAACAATTCAAAGAGCCGCAATTGGCTACTATGAAATTGATGGGTGAAACCTACACCAAAGTGATTATGCCCGGTACTTTTTCGATTGCCGAAGAAGTCGGCTCACCATTGATTCAAGCAGCTCCGCTTCGTCTTCTACTCCCAATGGGAACCGAAGTGGAAAGTATCGAAGTGATTGCCGAAGAAACAATCGAAATCAATGCAGCAGGACAGGGAATCGACTTACTGGATACTCAACCGATATTCCCGTTCCAGGAACCGCTTCCATTCGGAGCTCCCGCTCCTACATCCATCAGAGTCAACAGAGAAGTGTATAACTCCAAGGCAACTATGCCGGCACAACTCTATAAAGATGGCGGGGTCGGTTACTCCCGTGGATATGCGATATTGAATATGAGTATCTTCCCTACTCAGTACATCCCCGGCGAAGGTCGTCTTTACTATCATCCTGAGATGACTGTAAAGGTCACACTCAAGCAGTCCCACGATCACCATCCTTTCTACAGACCGGGAAATCTTGAGGATCGTAACTGGGTGAGAACGCTGGTGGATAATCCTGATGTTATCTACTCATATAATGCTCGCGGCGATGTCGCCGAATATCCCGGCGGTCTTTGTGATCCCGACGATAACGGAGGACTCGGCTATGACTACGTGATTGTGGTTAGATCCGCTCTGTATGATTTTAGTGCAACTTTCAACTGGGAAGATCTGATGGCTCGTCACGAAGCCGAAGGTCTGGAGTGCACCAGGGTCAAGGTCGAAGATATCCTGAATACTTCGGTATATGGTGACGAATGGCCCGGTGACAATCCTTCCAAGATCAGGGAGTTCATGAAGGATGCTTATCAGGATTGGGAAGCCCAATTTATTTTAATTGCCGGCGATCAGGACGGCGGTAACAGCATCCAGAGAAGACACATGTATTATGATTATGAGTCCGCCGTGGAATCTGATCTTTACTGGAGCAACCTTGACAATAACTTCAATGCTGACCAGGACAGTCGCTACGGCGAAGCCGGCGACGGTGGATTCGATGAATACTCCGAGCTCTGGATTGGTAGTCTTCCGTGTGATGTCGGCACCGATGTATCCAACTGGCTGACCAAATGTTTCGCATACAGCGACAACATGGACCAGGATTATCTCGAAAACGCCGGATTCTATGGAGGAGATACCGGTTGGCCTTCTCAGGGGGACGAATTTGTAGATTATAGCGCTATTAAGGGTCTGGATGACTTCCTTGGTCCAAATCCTCACTACGATTGGCCTTATCCCGAGTGGCTGGATTTCCAGTACGGATTCGAAACCTGGAATGAAGAGAATTCCGGCGCAGAGTTCGATCTATCGGTGAAATGGACAGCGGAACCGACCAATCCCGGATGGCAGGGAGGATCAACCAACGCTGCAATTACCGGATTGAGGAATGCTATTAATGCAGATAATGTTACCTTAATCGCCGCAATTGCCCATGCCTATTCCGGAATGTCCATGGACGTTTATGACTACGAGTGGGAAGCCAACTACCACAACACCAGACCGTTTTTCCTGCATGACTACGGTTGTCACTGCGGTGATATGGACGCCGAAGACGATGGTGTGCTTCACTCGATGTTATTCCATGACGATACCGAGTTAGCATTCGCATGCGTGTACAACACCGGTTACGGTTGGGGAAGCTATTATTCCACCGGAAGCTCCAGCGCTGTACAGCAGAAGAGCTTCTTCGATTATCTCTTTGATATCGGAAACTCCGGCGGACCGGATTTCTGGGAGATGGGTAAAGCCCAGGCATGGTCTAAGGATTTAATCGCTCCGTCGTTGACGTGGGGGCCGGCCGATGATACCTGGCGCGGAATTATCCAGAGCTGTCTGTTATTCGGCGATCCGGCGATGAAATTAAAACCACCGGTTATGGGCGACTATCTCGGATTCACCTTCCCCGATGGCAGACCGGAAACGATCGATCCGGAAGGCGGCACCACAGTCCGAGTGGTCGTATCGGATGACGGCGTTCCCGGAACCGGCATGTTCTACTATAATATGGGCGGAGGCTGGATTAGCGAAGCCATGACCGAAGTTGAACCTAACGTTTATGATGCGGTCTTTCCCGCGGTTCCTTGCGGAACATATATCGACTACTACTTCAGCGCTCAGCACACCAACGGAGATACTTTCTACAACCCGAACCTGGCACCCGATGTCACTTACTCCGCTCTTAGCGTAGGCACACCGTCCGTTTTCTGGACTGACGACTTCTCAACCAATCAGGGCTGGACCGGTTTAGGCGGCGCAGGTGAATGGGAATGGGGTGAAGCACAGGCTGGCGGCGGTCAGTATGGTTATCCCGATCCGGCTAATGACCATTCCCCAACTTCCGATGACAGGATCATCGGTAACGACCTGGGCGGCGACTATTCCAATAACCTCTATAACACATACTGGATAGAATCGCCGACTATCGATTGCTCCGGCCATTTCGAAGTGACCTTTAAATTCTGGCGTTGGTTGGGTGTTGAGCAACCGGCGTATGACCATGCTTACATCGAAGCATATAACGGCAATAGCTGGGTAGAAGTTTGGACAAACGGTTCCGAGGTTACCGATGACTCATGGACGGAAATCAGCATAGATGTTTCGGCGCAAGCAGATAGTAATTCCAATTTCAAGGTACGTTTTGGAATAGGTCCGACCGACGTAGGTTGGCGTTATTGCGGATGGAATATCGACGATATCGAAGTCTATGGATTCGATTGCGGAGGTCAGTCCGAACCTGATGTTGCTATCGATATGATTCCGGACGACCCCCCGATCGTCGTTCCCCCCGGCGGTTCCTTCACTTATACCGGTGAATTGGTCAATAACACCAATTCTCAACAGACAAAAGATGTATGGGTGATGATGGATGTGCCCGGCTACGGTAGCTACGGTCCGGTTATGAGAATGAATAATGTTCCGATAGGTCCCAATCAGACTTTGTCTACCGGCGTGACACAGAATGTACCGAACTTCGCTCCTACGGGTGACTATACTTACTATGCCTTTGACGGAGATTATCCGGATATCAAAGAAGATTCGGCATGGTTTAACTTCACCGTTTCCGGAGCGGCTCGTGGCGGAGATGTAAACACCTGGCAGCTCGAAGACTGGTTTGATCTGGGTGAAAACCTGCCGCTGGTCACCGAGCTGTACGGAAACTATCCGAATCCGTTCAACCCAACCACCAATATCAGCTACGCATTAGCTCAGGATGCCCATGTTAAACTGGATATCTATAATGTCCTGGGGCAGCGTGTTGACAGGTTGGTAGATAAGAATCAAAAGGCCGGATACCAGGCAATTCAGTGGGATGCTTCGCAGTATGCATCGGGAGTTTACTTCTACAAACTCACCGCTGGCGACAAGGTATTCACAAAGAGAATGACTATTCTTAAATAACTTTTCACAGGGGTAGGTCTTGCGACTGCCCCTTGTAAGAATGAACATAGCCGAGGGATTGTCCCTCGGCTTTTTACATTAATCCGTAGCTGAAGGCGGGGATAAGCATGTTGATGGATACAATACATGCTTATCCCTCACGCTTCGCGTTCGGGCTAAGCATGCCACCCGTCGCCGAATTCCGGAACCCGACCTACCGCGCTGCCAACGCCCCCTCACCCGTCTTCGCCCCGACAAGTCGGGGCGAATCCACCCTCTCCCGCTGAACGGGAGAGGGAATGAGGTAAGAATAAAATGATTACGCTTAATAGAATATATCCACTCAGTTCCCCTTCTCCCATTTCCCGATCACATCGGGAGGAGAAGGGGTCAGGGGATGAGGGAATTTATCGGGATACAAAACATGCTTATCTCTCCGCCTTCGGCTTCGAGCTAAGCATGCTACCCTGGTCGATATGATGATCCCCGAAGGACAAGCCTTCGGCTACAGATTTTAGCTGGAAGCGGTCATGGCAGGCGACCCGACAGCACCCACCAAATGTCGGCAGCGAGCTACCGAGCTACGGTTATAACTATTTAAGAAGTGTCATCTTCCGGGAAAGGATTCGATTCCCTATGTGCAACTTTGCAAAATATACTCCGGAGGAAAATCGACCGGCATCCCAGGAGAGACTATGTTTGCCTGCCTCTATCCGCCCGTTATGGAGTGTTGCCAGTTTCTGCCCCAGGGAATTATATATAGAGACTTCGATATCGGACTTATGTGGAATATCGAATGATATGCTGGTGCGGGCATTGAATGGATTGGGATAATTCTGGCGCAGCTCAAACCCATCAGGTATGGTAGATTGATTATCATCGACAAATGTAGCTGATATCTCAATGACTTCCACATCATTAAGGTTTAATGTTCCTAATCCCAAAGTTGCGGCATGTTCGTGGATTGGTATAACCAAATCAGGATTATAGGTTTCGTCATATTGCGCCATAAGCTGGGAGCTATAAACTTCGGCAGCAAGCTTATCGCCTGAGATTACCAACCTGTTAATCTCCCGTTCCTCGCCTCCATGGCTGCGGGCGGGACCATTGACAGCAAGGATGGAACGAGCATCGACTATTGTCAATTCTGAGTTCACCAGCCCGGCGAATTCTGCAATAAGCTGCATGAATGTATCGGAATAGGCGGGAAAGGTGTGGAAATACTCTCGGGTGTCACTACCATAGGATCCGGATACCGAACCTACATGATGCTTGAGTCCGCAGGTCAGTCCTGAACGGAAATGGCGTTTCAGACAACAATGGTCAATAATCACCGGTGAGTCGTAGATATCGGAGTAAACCATGAAATCGGGTCTCTCCGGTTCCCAGGATTCGCGGCGAACATTATAAGTATCGGAAAACAGGATAAGCTCCGCGCCTGTGGGCGGGATGATTCCGTCATAATCAAGATATTGATACACTATTGCCGAATTCTGCCAGCCGGCATCGCCGACAGTGATTGTTCCGGAAGTGACCGCTTGCAATTGCTCAATGGTTGACACCAGCGAATTTACATCCGATGTGGTTGGATATACTTCCGATGTCACGCAGTTAGGTTTTATCAGTACATTTTCGTTATCGCCTATCAACTTGCTCAATCCGCCCATTGCAT